>JALSJA010000043.1 GCA_026989615.1 Parvularculaceae bacterium
ACCCATATTTTCAAATTGCGCGAAGGCGCGGTCTGGTCCGATGGCGCGCCGGTGACCGCCCATGATTTTGTTTTCGCCTGGCAGCGCATTCTGGACCCCAATACGGCGGCACCCTATGCGTCGCTTGTCTATGTATTTAAAAATGCTCGCGCCATCAATGAAGGCGAAATGCCGGTTGATAGTTTGGGGGCAAGGGCGATTGATGATCTGACACTGGAGCTGCAAGTGGAAAAGCCGGTGCCATTCATCCGTACCCTGATGACCCATTACACCACTTGGCCGGTGCCCAAACATTTGATTGAGGAAGTGGGCGATGCCTGGGTCAAGCCCGGCACCATGGTTTCCAATGGCGCGTATGTGTTGCAGGAATGGCGCCCGAATAGTCGCCTGGTTCTGGTTAAAAATGACAAGTTCTGGGATGCGGATAATGTGGCTATAGACAAAGTTGTCTATACGCCAAATGGCGATGTGTCGGCGGCGCTGCGTGCCTTTCGGGCCGGTGAGCTGGATGTGAATGCCTGCTCGCAATGCTATCCGATTCAGCAGATCGGCTTTATCAACAAAAACATGCCGGGCGTGGCGCGCAATGAATTGATATTGGCAACCACCTATATCGCTTTTAACACGAAGAAGCCCCCTTATGATGATGTTCGTGTTCGTCGGGCTTTGTCATTGGCGCTGGATCGCGAAACCATGGTGACCAAAGTATTGCGCTCCGGTGAAGTGCCGGCCTATGCCTTTGTGCCACCGACCATTCAAAACTATGTGCCGGCCGATGAACTGCCGCATATGGACGAAGCATCGATGACGCAGGAAGAGCGCAATGCCCTTGCCATGCAATTACTGGCCGAGGCTGGCTATGATGCAAATAACCCGTTGAAGATCGAGGTCAAATATCGCCTTGCCGGGGATCGCAAACAGATCATGGTGGCGATGCAGAATATGTGGCGGCAAATAGGTGTCGAGGCCGAGCTGATTGGCGCAGAGCCGAAAGTGGCCTATGCAGATTATCGCTCGCGCAATTTCGAGGTCGCCGATGCGGGCTGGGTCGCCGATTATAATGATCCGGATAATTTCCTGTTCCTGATGAAAGGCGATACAGGCCCGCTCAACTATTCGGATTATAAAAATGAGGAATTTGATCGCCTGCTCAATGAAGCCAATAGCATGCTTGATCTTGAGGCCCGTGCCAAAGTGATGGCCAAGGCAGAACAGATCATGCTCAATGATATGGCTGTGGCCCCGATCTATTTTTCGGTAAACCGCAATCTGGTTGGGCTGCATGTGCAAAACTGGAATGATAATTCCCAAGGCATTCAGCGCACCAGATGGCTGTCGATCGATGAGAGCAAGCGCGTTTCCTATTAGAGCGTTTCTGCGAAAAGTGGACCCTTCGAGACGCCGCTTCGCGGCACCTCAGGGTGAGGCTGGTTATCCGTCCGGCCCTTCGACGAGCTCAGGAGCGTCAAAACAAAGACTTAGAGCCCGGTTTTGATTGGTATCAAAACGAAAATAGGCTCCAGGATTTAACGCGGCCCTGCTATGAAAACCCCTTTGCCGGATTTGGCAGAGGGGTTTTTTATTTTGACTGACGGGGAAAACCCCAACAGATTACCCCTATGATTGCCTTGCCGACATTGCGCCAGCTCCAGTTTTTTATTGCCCTTGTCAGACAGAAGTCTTTTTCAAGGGCTGCCGAGGATTGTCTGGTTTCGCAATCAACCCTGTCCGCGGCAATTATGGAGCTGGAATCTATATTGGATGCGCCATTGGTGGATCGCAGTTCGCGGGATTTTGCCCTAACTCCCATTGGTGAGGATATCGCGCAAAGGGCGGCAAGGCTTTTGGCCGAAGCGGAAGATTTGGCCCGCGCAGCCATGGAGCGAGCGCCACTCACCGGCACATTTCATCTGGGAATAATCCCCACTATCGGGCCTTTTTTACTGCCCGCGCTAATGAAAAAACTGATAAAGGGATATCCGCAATTAAAACTCTATCTCCATGAGGACTTGACCGCCGGATTGATTGAGCGCCTACAGGCCGGGCAATTGGACATGGTGCTGATGGCTTTTCCCTATCAGCTTGAAAATATGGGTACGAAAATTGTTGGCGTGGATGAATTTGTTTTTGTCTGCGCGAAAACCCACAGGCTGGCCGGGCGCAAATTCATCAGGGCCGAAGAGTTGGAAGAGCAGGATTTAATGTTGCTGGAAGATGGCCATTGCCTGCGGGATCACGCTTTATCGGCCTGCCATTTGCGATCGCAAAAACAATTAGCCAGTTTTGGTGCAGCTAGCCTTTTTACGTTGGTGCAAATGGTGCGGGCAGGGCTGGGGGTGACCCTATTGCCGACAATGGCGTTGCGCCACGGGCTGGCCAAGCAGCAGGATATAGTCGCTTTGCCAATCAGGGACAAGCCGGTACCCCATCGGCAAATTGGTCTGGCTTGGCGCAAGGCTGCGGGCCGGGAGAGCGATGGGGCGGCGCTCGCAGAAATTCTCTCCCCGCTTTTATCACCCAAGTCCTGACCCTTAAGCGCTTTTTTCTTTGCGGCGAATGGGGGCGATGTCGCCATTATCGGAAATTAAAATTGCAATGGCGCGGGTCTCCTCGATTTGCGAAAATATAATCAGGGCGGCAACGGTTATGGGCACGCATAACAACATGCCGGCAAAACCCCAAAGCGTGCCCCATAAAGCGAGGGATAGAAGTATGACCAGCGGGCTTAAATTCAGGGATTTACCAACCGTGCGCGGTTCCACAAAAGAGCCAAAAAACTGTTCCGCCCCGGTAAGCAGGGTCAGGGTCAACAGGGACAATCCAACACCGCCGCCGGGTTGCACCAAGGCCAGAAGGGTTGGCATCAGAACGCCAATGATAGAGCCAATAATGGGAATATAGTTGAGGGCAAAACTCATCAGCGCCCAAAAGCCTGCATATTTAATCCCCAACGCATACATGATGAGAAATGAAATGCTGGCGACGATCATATTCATCAAGGTTTTGATGGAAATATATTTGGCCAGAAGATCGCTAATATCGCGGATAATATCATTGACATGTTCGCGATCGGCGCGGCTGGTTGATAGTTTGGCAATCTTGCGCAAGAATCGACCGCGCTCCACCAACATAAACGCCGTATAGAGAAAAATCGTCACCAGAGAGGCGGCCAGCGTGCGGACAACAACACCAATATCGCCAACCAGTGAGGGGATTTGCCCCAATAAATCCTGTTGAATTTTCTTCAGCCCATCGACCAGATCATCGGCAAAGCTGATATTGTTATCCAGCCAATCCATAGCGGCGGTGGAGACTTCGGTGAGGCGCGCCTGATAAAGCGGCAGATCGGCAATAAGGGTGTCGATATTGCGACGGACAATTTCCGCCAGCGAAATCATAACCAGAACAATGGTGGCAAAGGCTAAAATAAAGGCCAGAAATTGTGGAATAAACCGCCCGATTTTGGGAATCGCCCGAATGGCGTCTTTCAGGCTGACAATTAAAAAGGCAAGAAAAAGCGAAATGGTCAGGGGGATAAAAATAGATCGTCCAGCATAGAGCAGATAGCCCACCAGAAGGACAATGGCGAGGGAGAAAAATACGCGTGCCAGCCCGTTTGGCAAGTGCTGAGAATATGCATCCTGTTGAGCGCTCATGCAAAAACCCTTCCTTCGCTATCAATTTCATGAAATCTAAGCTGTTTTCCACAAAAGCCAAACCACTCATTTTGAGCCTTGCAATGCAAAGGCGCGATGTGTTGGATCCCGCCCTTTTTGTTGGCTTCAATTTCCCCTAGAGCCTGTTTTTGTTTTGATGGAATCAAAACCGGGCTCTAAGTCCTTGTTTTGAGCGCTTCCTATCCGAAAACCGGTTCCTACTTTTCGGGAAGTGCTCTAAGAAAAGCCCCATGTTTGTAGAAGAATTATCATGGCGTGACCCTGTTGGTCTATTGGCGGCGCAGGCTGACAGCGCCGGGACAATATTGCTTCACGGGGGTGAGTTGGGCGGTGACAAGGCTGCGGCATGGTCGGTGCTGGTGGCGGCCCCCGAAGCAAGCCTGGTGACAAAAGGGCATAAAACAGCGATCAATGGCAGGTCATTGGCGGGTAATCCATTTGATTTGCTAAAAGACCAACTGGCCAGAAGGCGCTATCGACGCATTCCCAAATGGCCAATACCGGATTTGCCTGCACCGGGGTTTTTAACCGGCGCTGTGGGCTATCTTGCTTATGAAATGGCCGAGCATTGCCGCCCGGCCCTGCCGGTTCATAGGGCGCCCCGTCCGGTGCCGGATATGGTGATGGGGTTTTATGAGGCATCTCTTTGTTTTCACCGCCCTAGCAAAAGATGTTTTCTTGTGGGGCGCAAAAAAAGGGCGGTGGAAAATTTGCGCCATATCTTTACCGCTGGTTTGGAGAGACCGGAGAGGTCGATGGCGCAATATGAAAGCCAATCCGCAGCGCCGAAAATGGGCCGGGCCGATTATCAAACAGCAGTAAAGGCTATAAAACACCATATCGAACAGGGGGATATATTTCAGGCCAATATGACCATGGCTTTCAAAGCCGCCTGGTCCGAAGCTGCGCTTGTCAATCTGGCCCTGGATTATTTCACCCGGCAATCACGGCAAAGCGATGCGCCCTTTGGGGCCTATATGGGCTATCAGGATTATTATATCGTCTCCAATTCGCCAGAAAGTTTTTTAAAAATTTCACCAAAAGGAAAAAAATACCGGGTTCAATCGGGCCCCATAAAAGGCACGAGTGCACGTTATGCCGATCGGGAGGATGATTTGAAATCGGCGCGTGATTTGCTGGCATCCGATAAAGATCGCGCAGAAAATATCATGATAGTGGACCTTTTGCGCAATGATTTGTCGCGGGTTTGTGAAGATGAGTCTGTGCGGGTGACAAAAACCTGCGCGTTACAATCCTTCCGCCTTGTGCATCATCTTGTCTCGCAGATTGAAGGTGTGTTGCGCGATGATATGACCCCGGTGGATGCGCTGGAGCGGGCTTTCCCCTGTGGCTCGGTAACGGGCGCTCCCAAAGAACGGGCGATGGAAATATTGCTGACCAAAGAAACAGCCCCGCGCTCGGTTTATTGCGGGGCGATTGGATATTGGGATGATCGCGGCGGTGCGGAATTTTCGGTTCCCATTCGCACCACTCTTTTTGCCCAAGGGCAAAACGGTCCTGAGGCGCAATATGGTGCCGGCGGCGGCATTACATTGCTGTCGGATCCGGCGGCAGAATATAGGGAGGTTTTGCTAAAAGCCGCCGGATTCATGGAATTGGTGAGGGGCGAGCGATGATATTGGTCATCGATAATCATGATTCTTTTGTTCACAATCTCGCCCGCCTATTGCGTGTTGCTGGCGGGATCACACAGATTTTTCGCAATGATGAAATTTCCACAGAAGATTGTCTGGCGCTTGATCCCAGGGCAATTATCTTGTCTCCCGGACCGGGGCGACCGGATCAGGCTGGCATTTGTATAGATCTGATATTGGCCGCAGCGCATCTGCCTATTTTGGGGGTCTGTCTGGGCCATCAGGCGATCATTGAAGCCTATGGAGGCCAGACCTTGCCCGCCACGGAACCTTTGCATGGTCAGGCGCGCCCTCTT
>JALSJA010000044.1 GCA_026989615.1 Parvularculaceae bacterium
CAGAATAATTTCCAGAATATCCCCGCCCACAGCCAGCAAGCCTGCAATCAAGAGGCTTGCGCCAACAAATAAATGATGCAGCCATAAAGGGGCAAATATCATCAATATAAAACGGATCAGGAAAAACCCCAGAACGAGCGAGACCATACAGGCAAATTTTGCCGGACCGGTCATGGAGCGCCAGAACCGATCCCAACGCAGCCAGCCCCAAAGCAGCGGGTTTTTATTGGCCCGCGCCCGCAAGAGCAGATTTTTTGCCTGCGGCTCATCCCTGTCCTGATCCAATACAAAGAGCGCTCTATCTGCCGCTTCCTCATAATCGCCTCTATCAAGAGCAAGCTCCCCGAGTAAAAGCTGCAATTGCGCATTTTCCGGATTCAGCATGGTGGCGCGCTGCAATGCTTCGCCCATGGGGCGACCGGTCTTATAGGCAAAACCCGCATAGCCTGCGAGATATTCGGCATTATCCGGATCGAGGGCCAAAGCCTGCTGAAATCGCGCTTCGGCTTTTTTATTCTGGCCAAGGGCGTCATGGTAAAGCGCTACCATGAAATGAAGCTCCGGATCCTCTGGCGAAAGCGCAACCGCCTTTGTGCAGGCCTCCAGCGCCACCAAACTGTTTCCCATCTGCCCCCAAGCACTGCCATATAAAATCAGGCTATAAGGGTCATTGCTGTCAATCGCCAGCATTTGCCGGGTGATGGCCAAAGCCTCTTGCGATTGTTCTTTTCGCAGATGGATTTTTGCCAATATAGCAAGCGCCTTTGTGTTTTCCGGCTCTTCGCCCAATACAAGCTCGGCTTCTCTTTTTGCGCCCGAAAGATTGCCAGCATCAAGCAGGGCATTGGCGGTATTGATGCTGCCCTGCATTTAGTAATCCTTGTTCAGGGTCACGGTTTTGGTCTCGGCCTTGATGGTGCGCGCCAATATATAGGGCGCAATCCAGGTGAGCAGACAAAATCCAAGCCATGTGAACAGCAATATATTACCGGCCAAGGGCGCATTGCGCAAAAACACCCGATAGCTCACTTGAAAGGCAAGATAGAGGCCGAGCAGAATGAGCAATTTTTGTTTGCCGTCAAAGCGCTCCATAAACAGCGCCCATTTGAACCATAATCCCATAATTGGATTGCGCCGCAATTTTACTTTCGCCAGCAGCGCAAGGGCCACAGGGTTTTCTGAATTGACAGATAATACCCACAAAGCCCGCTCACGGGCCTCATCCATATCCCCCCGACGAAAGGCAAGTTCCCCAAGCGTCAGTATGAGATCGGCATTATCCGGCTCTATCTCGCTGGCGCGCTGGAGAAGCGGAGCGGCTTCTTCTTCGCGGGCGGTAGAAATAAGAAAATCCCCATAGCCCACAAGGGCATCCATATTGTCCGGATCCAATGTCAAAGCCTGCCTATAATGATCTTCTGCTTTTTTGTGCTGACTGCGACGATCAAAATAATTGGCCAAAAACACATGATTGAACGGCTCTTCAGGCGCATTGGCAATCGCGTTTTCTATCGCTTTCTGAGCCTGGCTATATTGTTTCTGCTGTTCAAAAACCATGCCGAGAACCCGCAGCACAAAATCATTTTGCGGCTCTATCTCTGCGGCACGCTTGGCCAGTTCGGCCGCCTCTTGCTTGTCCTCGCGCTTCAAGCGACATACGGCCAGCAAGGCCATGGCATTGGCAGCTTCCGGCTCTTCGGCAAGTGTTTTGCGCAAGAGTTTTTCGGCTTCGGAAATATTGCCGATCTGCCATTGATGCTCGGCGCGGGCGAATATTTCATGAGCCGACATTTTGCTCAGCGCCCTTTGGCATTTTTATCAAGAAAGGCGATGACATCTTCGTAAAGCCCGCCCTCATTGGCATAGCGGGCGTAATTGCGCGCCGAGGATAGCCATTCAATAGTGGTGGGTTTTACTTCTTTTAAGGCTTCGAGAATATGACTTTGTTTGATCGGCTCGATAGTGTCGCTGGAGAGGCTTTCCTCGATGGCTATATCGCAAGCGGTTTCTATAACATTGGTGAGATCAGCGCCGCTGAACCCCGAGGTGCGTCCGGCGATGGCCTCAAGATCGAGATTTTCCTGTGGACGCCCGGCAACCAGCCCTTTTAGAATTTCATGGCGGGCGATACGGTCCGGGGGTGCCACAAATAAAACCCGATCAAAACGCCCATGGCGACGAAAGGCCGGATCAATCGCCCATGGCACATTGGTTGCCGCCAGCACCAGCACACCTTCATTGTCGGCGGCATAGCCATCCATTTCGTTTAGAAAGGTCGAAACCAGCGCCGATGAATTTGAGTTGTGAGAAAATTTACGCCGCGCGGCCAAGGCTTCCAATTCGTCAAAAAATAAAACAGTTGGTTTTTGTGAGCGTGCTTCTGCGAAAATGCCTGCAAGGCGTTTTTCCGATTCGCCAATATACATATCGAGAATTTGCGGAATTTCTACATTCAGAAACTTTGCCCCGCATTCGCCAGCCGTGGCGCGGGCCAGCATGGTTTTGCCGCAACCGGGAGGGCCATAGAGCAAGACGCCGCCGCCTGCCTGTTTTCGGAAGCGTTGGAACAGGCCCGGCTTTTGAAACGGCATGATGATTTTGCGATTGATCTGTTTCTTGATATCCGCAAGACCGCCGACATTTTCAAAAGTAATGCGCTCGCGCTCTGGCGAAAAACTGACCGAGGGCACCGAGGAAGTGTCTTCTATTTTCTCGCCGGAAATGGAAAAAACTTCGGCACCCCCTGCCCCCTGCCCGGTTGCCGCAAAGGCCAGTAATTGGCTGTCGAGATCATCCTTGCGCAGGGATTTGTCGGCTTCAATCAGTTTTCTGTAAAGAGCAATCGCCGCCTCGCGATCATTTTGTTGCAATAGCAGGCGCACGCGATGGATGCCCCCCTCACCCTGCTCATCCGTAAAAGCCAGCGCCTGTTCCGGCGCGCCCATATCGGCCAGAAATTGCGCGATGTCGGTTCTGGTTTCCGGGGCAAGCGCCAGAGCAAGCGATTGTGTCGCTTCCATCTCGCTTAA
This sequence comes from Parvularculaceae bacterium, assembly GCA_026989615.1. Lineage (GTDB taxonomy): Bacteria > Pseudomonadota > Alphaproteobacteria > Caulobacterales > Parvularculaceae > S012-90. Next base: position 3,030 of record JALSJA010000044.1, read on the forward strand.
AAAAGCGATGACCGGCGCGGGGTCAGCAGCTTCTCTGCCAAGGCGCAGCAAGGTGCGCAGCAGGGCATCATTACCGGGCATGGCGCGGCAGGTTTCTATCAAATCGGAAAGTGTTGTATCGCTCATATCCCCCACCTTAAGACGCTCTTGATTATTTGTCTTCCATTTTCAGGGCCTTGATAAAGGCCTCTTGTGGAATTTCCACGCGGCCGAACTGGCGCATTTTCTTTTTGCCCGCTTTTTGCTTATCGAGCAATTTGCGCTTTCTGGTGGCATCACCGCCATAGCATTTGGCGGTCACATCCTTGCGCAGGGCCGATATGGTCTCACGGGCAATTACCCGCCCGCCAATCGCTGCCTGAATCGGGATTTTGAACTGGTGGCGCGGGATTAAATCTTTCAGCTTTTCGCACATGGCGCGGCCGCGCATTTCAGCGCGGGCCCGGTGAACAATAATCGACAAGGCATCCACCGGTTCGTCATTGACGAGAATTTGCATTTTGACGAGATTTTCCTGACGATAACCAATCAAATGATAATCAAAACTGGCATAACCCTTGGTGATGGATTTCAGTTTGTCGTAGAAATCAAACACCACTTCGTTTAGGGGCAATTCATAGACCACCATGGCGCGGCTGCCTGCATAGGTAAGATCAAGCTGAACACCTCGCCGGTCTTCGCATAGTTTCAGCACCGCGCCGAGATAATCATCCGGCACCATCACGGTCGCTTTAATCCACGGCTCTTCAATACGGTCTATTTTAACCGGGTCCGGCATATCCGCCGGATTGTGCAGCTCTATCATTTCGCCATCGGTCAAATAAATATTATAAATAACCGAAGGCGCTGTGGTGATGAGATCAATATTAAATTCGCGCTCCAATCTTTCGCGAATAATCTCCAAATGCAAAAGCCCCAAAAATCCGCAACGAAACCCAAAGCCAAGGGCGGCCGAGGTTTCCATCTCGAACTCGAAAGACGCATCATTCAAACGCAAGCGGCCAATGGCCTCGCGCAAATCTTCAAATTGCGCACTGTCGACCGGAAACAATCCGCAAAACACCACCGGTTGCGATGGCTTGAACCCCGGCAGCGCTTCTTTGCAGATATTTTTTTCGTCGGTAATGGTGTCACCAACCTTGGTATCGGCGACCTGCTTGATCTGGCCGGTAAAAAATCCGATTTCTCCGGGGCCAAGCTCCGGCAAATTGATCCGCTTGGGGTCAAATGCACCGACCTGATCCACAAGATAGGTAGCCCCCGCCGCCATCATCCGCACCTTCATGCCTTTTTTCAGAACCCCGTCGACCACCCGCACCATGACCACGACACCCAGATAGGCATCATACCAGCTATCCACCAGCAAGGCTTTCAACGGTGCGTTGCGGTCCCCTTCCGGTGCTGGCAAGCGCGTGACAATGGCCTCCAAAACCTCGTCAATACCATGACCGGTTTTTGCAGAAATCATCACCGCATCAGACGCGTCAAGACCAATGACATCTTCAATCTGCTGCTGCACCCGCTCGATATCGGCGGCGGGCAGATCGATTTTGTTCAGGACCGGAACAATCTCGTGATTGGCGTCAATCGCCTGATAGACATTGGCGAGGGTCTGCGCCTCCACCCCCTGCGAGGCATCGACCACCAAAAGCGAGCCTTCCACTGCTGACAAGGAGCGGGAGACCTCATAGGCAAAATCCACATGGCCGGGGGTGTCGATAAGATTGAGGATATAGCTATCCCCGTCTTTGGCGGTATAGGAGAGCCGCACCGATTGCGCCTTGATGGTAATGCCGCGCTCGCGCTCAAGCTCCATATTATCCAGCACCTGATCCTTCATCTCACGATTGGTGAGACCGCCAGTAAGCTGGATCAACCGGTCCGCCAGGGTCGATTTGCCATGGTCAATATGAGCGACAATTGAAAAATTACGAATATGGGAAAGGTCTGTCATAAGAGAGCAGGATATAGAGGGGGAAGGCCGTTACGGCAATCATAAAGCACGCCAGAATCAGGAAAACCCGACCTTGCTCCTGCAAGGCCGGGTTTTGTTTCTTGGAAAAACCGATCTTTATTTGCGCAGAGCGTCGCGAATCTCTTCCAGCAGCACTTCCGTCTTGCTTGGCTCTGGCGGTGCGGCAGGCGCTTCTTCTTCTGCTTTTTTGGCCGTGTTGATCGCCTTGATAACGAAGAACAGGGCAATGGCAACAATCAAAAAGGCAATCACCGAATTGATAAACAAGCCATAATTAACCGCAACTTCGGCTATTTCATTGTCCGGATCCGCCGCTTGCAAAACCCATTTTAATTCTGAAAAATCGACCCCGCCCATCAAGATACCAAGCGGCGGCATCATGACATCATTGACCAGTGATTTGACGATAGTACCAAATGCACCGCCCATAATAATGCCGACCGCCATGTCGACCATATTGCCCTTCATGGCAAATTCTTTGAATTCCTTCAGCATTCCTCGTTCCTCTTTCCATTACGGCCCCGATATCCTGTCCGAAAAAGGACAAGCGGCCTATGCTTCGAAAATCAGGGTTCACCCCTAAAGGCACAGACTCGCACTGCGCCAAGCCGCCA
>JALSJA010000045.1 GCA_026989615.1 Parvularculaceae bacterium
TTGGAGGACAGTTCGCGCGCGCGGGTCGAGGCGGCAAAAGCGCTGGTTGATGCGGCCGCCAACGGCAGTGAGGCCGTTTACGGCGTTAATACCGGTTTTGGCAAGCTGGCCAGCGTCAAGATCAAGACCGAGGATACGGCAAGATTACAGCGCAATCTTATCTTGTCCCATTGCTGCGGGGTTGGTGAGGCGCTGGATGAAAAAACAACACGGCTGATGATGGTGTTGAAGCTGTTATCTCTGGGACGGGGTGCCTCTGGTGTTTCATGGCACTTGATTGATCTTTTGCAAGACATGCTGGGAACCGGTGTAATCCCGATCATTCCCGTTAAAGGGTCGGTTGGCGCATCCGGGGATTTGGCACCATTGGCGCATATGGCGGCCGTTATGATTGGTGAGGGAGAGGCTCTATACAAGGGCAGAAAATTAACCGGCAGTGAAGCCCTTGCGCAAGCAGGATTAAAGCCCATCACACTGGCAGCCAAAGAAGGGCTTGCTTTGATAAATGGCACGCAATTCTCAACGGCCTGCGCCCTTAGCGGTTTATGGCGGGCTTTGCGAGGGGGGCTTTCCTCTATTGTCACCGCATCGCTTTCGCTTGATGCGATGATGGGATCAACCGCACCATTGCATCCGCAAATTCATATCCTGCGTGGTCATCAAGGCCAGATTATTGTTGCGGAAAAAATGCGCGCGCTTTTGCAAGGATCAGAAATTCGCGATAGCCATCGCACAGGTGATGAAAGGGTGCAGGACCCCTATTGCATCAGATGCAACCCGCAGGTGACCGGTGCCGCCCTTGATCTGCTACAAAGTGCCGCCAGGGTTTTGCATATAGAAGCCAATGCGGTCACCGATAATCCTTTGGTATTGGTGGCTGATAACCGCATTATTTCAGGCGGTAATTTTCACGCAGAGCCGGTGGCTCTTGCAGCCGACCAGATAGCCTTGGCGATTAGTGAAATTGGTGCCATCTCCCAACGTCGTATTGCCTTGATGGTGGATCCGGCGCTCAGCCATGGCCTGCCACCATTTTTAACCCCGGATCCGGGACTGAACTCCGGTTTGATGATAGCGGAGGTTACATCGGCGGCCTTGATGAGTGAAAACAAACATCTTGCCAATCCATGCTCCACAGACAGCACACCAACATCAGCCAATCAGGAAGATCATGTCTCCATGGCGGCCCATGGGGCGCGGCGATTGGCGCGCATGGTTGATAATTTACACAACATCATTGGAATTGAGGCTATTTGCGCTACGCAAGGGATAGAATTTCGTGCCCCCCTTAAAACCGGTCATGATCTACAAAATGTGATAAAGGTTTTGCGCAAGGAAATTGCTGCTTTGGAACAGGATCGGTTTCTTGCGCCTGACCTAGAGCGTGCCGCCGCTATGGTGGATGAGGGCATTTTGTTGTCTGCGGCCGGATTAACCCTTGAACTGCAAGAGGTCGGTTAAATGAAACCGATCAATATTGTTCAAGGTATCTTACCGGTCGTTCTTTGCTTTCCGCATTCTGGGGTTTATGTGCCGGATGCGGTTTATGATAATATGAATGATCGGGGCAAAGCCCTGGCAGATACGGACTGGCATGTGGACAGGCTCTATGATGGTTTATTGCCGGGTGCCTCCATCATTCGCGCCAATTTCCATCGCTATGTCATCGATGCCAATCGCGACCCTTCCGGAAAAAGCCTTTATCCGGGAAAAAACACAACAGGTCTTGTGCCGGTCATTGATTTTGATGGCGAAAATATTTGGCAAATCCAACCTTCTTTGAAAGATATTGATATTCGTCGCGCGCGTTATCATGCGCCCTATCATCAGGCTATTGAAAATGAACTCAAGCGGGTGAGGGAAAAACATGGTGTTGCACTGCTTTATGATTGCCATTCCATTCGCTCTCATGTGCCCATGTTTTTTAGCGGAGCCTTGCCGGATTTTAATATCGGCACCAATGATGGACGCGCATGTGACAAGAGCTTTGAGCAAATAGCAGCGAAGATATGTGAGAATGTCCCCCCTTATTCTTCGGTTACCAATGGGCGATTTAAGGGGGGATGGACCACGCGCCATTATGGTCGGCCCGCAGAGAATCTTCACGCGATTCAAATGGAATTATCGCAATCGGTTTACATGAAACAACAAGAGCCGCCATGGCAGATGGATACGGAAAAGAGCAATAAGGTGCGAATTGTGTTACGGCAATTATTGCAGGCACTGACAGAGCAGGCCTTGCAATTAGCCAGGAGCAAAAATTAGGACGTGAAAAAATGACCAACCCCCGCAAAAATATTCGTGATGTCTATCCGCCTACCGGCGCTGAAATTACGGCAAAGTCTTGGATGACCGAAGCGCCCATGCGGATGCTGATGAACAATCTGCACCCGGATGTGGCAGAAAACCCGCATGAATTGGTGGTCTATGGCGGAATTGGGCGCGCAGCGAGAACATGGGATGATTTTGACAAAATTGTCACTGCTTTGAAAACGCTCGACGAGGATGAAACATTGCTGGTGCAATCGGGAAAACCCGTTGGTATTTTCCGCACCCATACAGATGCCCCGCGCGTGTTGATTGCCAATTCCAACCTTGTGCCCCATTGGGCAAATTGGGAGCATTTCAATGCGCTCGATAAAAAAGGCCTTGCCATGTATGGGCAGATGACTGCGGGGTCATGGATTTATATCGGTACGCAGGGCATTGTTCAGGGCACTTACGAAACCTTCATGGAAGCGGGTCGCCAACATTATGCGGGCAATATGAAGGGACGCTGGATCTTGACCGCAGGTCTTGGCGGCATGGGCGGGGCGCAACCCTTGGCCGCTGTGATGGCGGGAGCGTGTTGTCTTGCGGTTGAATGCGATGAGACCCGTGTCGATTTTCGTTTGCGTACGCGTTATGTGGATGAAAAAACCGATAATCTTGATGTGGCGCTCGCGATGATTGACCGCTGGACCAAGGCCGGACAAGCCAAATCCGTTGCCCTCATTGCCAATGCGGCGGATATTTATCCGGAGCTTGTAAAACGAGGCATCACGCCGGATTTGGTAACGGACCAGACCAGCGCTCATGATCCTATGCATGGGTATTTGCCCCAAGGCTGGAGTGTTGCCGAATGGCGGGCGAAACAGGAAACAGACCCCGAACAGGTTGAGCGCGCCGCACGGGCAAGCATGAAAATACATGTGGCGGCGATGGTTGATTTTTGGGAATCGGGCGTACCGACCGTAGATTATGGCAATAATATTCGTCAGCTAGCCCTTGAAGAAGGATTAGAAAATGCTTTTGCCTTTCCGGGTTTTGTTCCGGCCTATATCCGGCCGCTTTTTTGTCGTGGCATCGGCCCGTTTCGCTGGTGCGCTTTATCCGGTAATCCGGAAGATATTTATAAAACCGATGCCAAAGTAAAAGAGCTGGTTGATGATCCGCACCTCCATAACTGGCTCGACATGGCGCGGGAACGAATTGCATTTCAGGGATTACCGGCACGGATTTGCTGGGTTGGCCTTGGGGTGCGCCATAGGCTGGGCTTGGCATTTAATGAAATGGTGCGCACAGGCGAGCTATCAGCGCCGGTTGTGATTGGCCGTGACCATCTCGATAGCGGCTCTGTTGCTTCCCCGAATCGCGAGACCGAATCGATGCGGGATGGTTCGGACGCCGTGTCGGACTGGCCGCTGCTCAATGCCTTGCTGAATGTGGCCAGCGGGGCCACTTGGGTTTCGCTGCATCATGGCGGCGGCGTTGGCATGGGATTCAGCCAGCATTCGGGGATGGTGATTTGTTGTGATGGAACAGCCGATGCGGATAGACGGATTGGGCGCGTTTTATGGAATGACCCGGCAACCGGCGTGATGCGGCACGCCGATGCGGGCTATGAAAGCGCGATTGACTGCGCCAAAGAGCATGGGTTGAAATTGCCGGGAATTTTGTAGGGGCAGGCTTGGCGTTGTTCCTCAATCTTGCGGATCGTAATTGAGGATAGGGCCGAGCCAACGTTCTGCTTTGCGAATTTCCCAGCCCTTGCGTTTGGCGTAATCCTCGACCTGATCGCGATCAATTCGGCCAACAGAAAAATATTGGCTTTGCTCATGGGCAAAATAAAGCCCGCTAACGCTGGCCGCCGGAGCCATGGCATAGCTTGAGGTAAGCGAGACGCCGATATTATTTTCTGCATCCAGCAGGCGGAAAATAGTTTCTTTTTCCGTATGGTCCGGTTGGCAGGGATAGCCGGGCGCCGGGCGAATGCCTTGATAGTCTTCGGCAATGAAAGCGTCAGGATCAATGCTCTCATCTTTGGCATAGCCCCAAAATTCCGTGCGCACACGCCAATGCATATATTCCGCCATGGCTTCCGCAAAACGGTCAGCCAATGCCTTGACCATGATGGCGCTATAGTCATCGCCCTTTTCGGCAAATTCCTCCGCTATATTATCGGCTTCTTTGCCGGCGGTGACGGTAAACGCGCCTATATGATCATCCCTGTCGGCAATAAAATCGGCAAGGGCAAAATTTGCAAGGCCGTTATCTTTGACCATTTGCTGGCGCAAAGTGTGGAAAACCGTGTCATCGGCAAGGCGAATATCATCACCATCGCGGTGGGCAGGCCATAAGCCAATCACCCCTTTGGGCTTGAACCATTTTTGGCCAATCAGCTTTTGCAACATGGTCTGGGTGTCGCGCCATAAATCGCTGGCAGCGGTGCCGACTTTTTTGTCTTTCAAAATATTCGGATATTTACCGGCCAAATTCCAACTGGCGAAATAGGGTGTCCAGTCGATGAACTGCGCCAGTTCTGCAAGGTCAATAATATCAATGGTGCGAACGCCAAGAAAATTCGGTTTCGGGGCGGGGGCCTGAGTCAATTGCAGGGAAACCTTGCGCGCCTCCGCTATGGCAAGGCGGGGTTTTGCCTTGCCGCCACTCCTTGATTCGCGCATGCGCTGATATTGAGCCTTGGTTGATTGTGCAAGCAATTCGCTTTCGCTATCGGACAGCAAGGTGCTGACAACACCGACAGCGCGGCTTGCATCTTTGACATGCAGCGTGGGGCCATTTTCGCGCACGGGGTCGATTTTAACGGCGGTATGGGCAGGCGATGTGGTGGCACCACCGATGAGCAGGGGTTGCTTCATATTCCGGCGCTGCATTTCTCTTGCCACATAAACCATTTCATCAAGGCTGGGTGTTATCAAACCGGATAACCCGATTATATCCGCGCCCTCACGTTCTGCTGTATCAAGAATAGTTTCGGCCGGGACCATGACCCCGAGATCGACAATGTCATAGCCATTACAGGCGAGCACGACGCCGACAATATTTTTGCCGATATCATGCACATCGCCCTTAACCGTGGCCATGACGATTTTACCATTGCTGACATCGGCTGTTCCTGTGCGGCGTTTTTCTTCTTCCAAAAATGGATTAAGATAGGCCACAGCGGCCTTCATCACCCGTGCAGATTTGACAACTTGCGGCAGGAACATTTTGCCGGACCCGAAAAGATCACCCACAACATTCATGCCATCCATTAGCGGCCCTTCAATAACATCAAGGGGGCGCGCGGCTTTAAGGCGGGCTTCTTCCGTGTCTTGCTCGATAAATTCGGTTA
>JALSJA010000046.1 GCA_026989615.1 Parvularculaceae bacterium
GTGACTTTGAAAAAACGCAAAGACAAAGCGGTGAACCCGAGAGGGTTTTTGCAAAAATAAAAAAGAGTGTGCGTTTTGCTTTAAAAGGGAAGCATATCAAAATGCTGCAGGATGGTAAAAAGGCCTACGGCAAGGCCGGCTAAAATGACCGCGCCAGCCGTAAAGGCTTTCCAGCTCCAGCGATGGGACGGGGTTGGCATGATGGCATCCATTTTAATGTCTGTGCCATAGCCGCCCAGCAAGCGGGTATTCCAGTTTCGGCCAGGCAAATGGCATTTGGTCAAAATATATTTGAAATCCTTGCGGGCCTGCTCCTCATTGGGAACCTCGACCTCCAAAATAACCGGCAGACGTTCGGGGCGTTTGTTCAATACGATGGGTGTATAGGAAAGGCCCTTGCGAATAAGCTCATTGGTAATTTCGTCAATGTCGAGAACGCCTTTGCCGCGACTGTCGAGCTTGATTAAAAAGCGGGCATAATCATGCTCGCCCTTTTTGTCATCGCGAATGAAACGTTTAAAGCCCTTATTGACTTTTTTCATCCACACATCTTGTTGACCGATGACACCGATGACCGGCTTGGCGCCGCGGGAGCGTTCCTTGAGGCGGCTGAGGACCAAAAACCGTTCTGACAATTTGGTATTGCCCTCAAGATGGCCGTCCAGAAGCACATATTCCGACGAGCCGGGATCGGCGAGGCCATTGCTCGAGATTTGCCGGCCCATAGTGGCCACATCACGCGGCAGCAAAACGCCAATCAGCGGTTTGGCATGATTGGCCGCGCGCATGCCGCTCATGCGTTTGACGGTTGAATCACCATCATCAAGGCCGGTGAAAATCATTCTGTTCTGGTCGAGGCCTTCAAGGGCTTTTTGTAATACGGTGCGGTAAGGGTCTTCATTATCGGCGAGGCGCTGAATCTTGATGCCTTGTGCCTCATAGCCGTGCAGGGCAGCCTGACAGCGCTCTATGGCGTCGGCGGAAGCGTAAACAATACCGACGCGGCGGCGCAGAAGATCCTGGGTTTCCAAATTGCGTGGCAAGGCCCCCACATGGGAGGCGCCTTTATGGGAGGATGGAAATGCGCTTTCGCCGAGCTCGTAAACCGAAACCGAAGGCACGGCGAGGACATAATCATCGCTATCGCGCATTTCCGCTTCGATATAATAGTCCTTGAAGTCAATCAGGGCTTCGAGGGACAGCTTGTTATATTTGCCGCGATCATCTTCGAGCGGCAGCAGGGCAAATTCTGCCTGATGGGAGACCAGAGAGGCCAGAGTGGTGGTGCTGTCGCGCCGGGGGGAGACCTTTGGCGGTATGGTATCAGCTTGTTTGAGGTCCGAAACGGGAGAGGCTCCCCTTAGGCTTACCTCGCCTCTGGCATATTTTTCAGCCAATCTTTGCGCGACCTTGAAGCCAAGGCCGTGCTCTTCATCCTGATACGCTATAAAACCGTCTGCCATAGCAAACCCACCGCTTCCCCTGATAATTGGACGATGAGTTTACCAGAGATTAACCATTTCGCCACCCCCTTAGGGCCTATTCGGTTTTGATTGAATCAAAACCGGGCTCTAAATCTTTGTTTTGACGCGTTTCCGGACGGATAACCGGTATCCACTTATCCTGAAAACGCTCTAAATCAAGGGCGGCTTGGCACAATATGCTAATGGCCGAGGTTTGGGGCCATTTCCATCCTGTTCATGGGTCCTGACCCTAAGTCTTTGTTTTTGAGCGCTTCTTATCCGAAAACCGGCCTCACCCTGAGGAGCTGCGAAGCAGAGTCTCGAAGGGCCCACTTTTCGCAGAAGTGCTCTAGAGAATGAATTTGGACAGATCGGTATTTTTGGCGAGGTCGCCAAGATGGTCGGTGACGAATTTTTCATCAATCACGACTTTTTCATCCTTGGTTTCTCCGGCCCGGAAGGACACATCCTCCAGAACTTTTTCCAAAATCGTGGCAAGGCGCCTTGCGCCGATATTTTCAACACTGGCATTGACCTGTGCGGCGGTGTCGGCGATGGCGGCAATGCCGTCTTCGGTAAATTCAAGCGACAGGCCTTCCGTTTCCATCAGCGCCTGATATTGGCGGACCAGACTGGCTTCGGTATCTTTCAGTATACAGATAAAATCATCGCGGGTCAGGGCTTCCAGCTCGACGCGAATGGGCAGGCGGCCCTGTAATTCCGGCAACAGGTCGGATGGTTTGGCGAGGTGAAACGCGCCTGAAGCAATGAACAGAATATGATCGGTTTTTACTGGCCCATATTTGGTTGGCACGGTCGAGCCTTCGATCAAAGGCAGGAGGTCGCGTTGCACGCCTTCGCGAGAGACATCGGCGCCGGCCCGTTCCGAGGAGCGGGCGACTTTGTCAATCTCGTCGAGGAAAACAATGCCGTCATTTTCCACAAGCGCAAGGGCCTCCTGGGTGAGATTGTCATCATCGAGCAATTTATCGCTTTCCTCGGCAATCAAGGGTTCATAGGCATCTTTGACTTTGAGCTTGCGGGTTTTTGTCGGCCCGCCAAAAGCCTTGCCGACAATATCGGACAGGTTGAGCATGCCCATTTGCGCGCCGGGCATGCCGGGAATATCCATTAAGGGCATATTGGCACGGGCATTATCGGCAAGGGCCAGTTCAATTTCGCGATCATCCAAATCGCCATCGCGCAATTTTTTGCGGAAGCTGTCCTTGGTGGCGGGCGAAGCATTTTCGCCAACCAGCGCTTCCAGTACCCGCTCTTCGGCGGCGCCATGGGCTTTGCTGCGCACCGCATCGCGCTTTTTCTCGCGGACCATGCCCAAGGCAATTTCCACGAGGTCGCGAATGATGGAATCGACATCGCGGCCAACATAACCAAGCTCGGTAAATTTGGTGGCTTCGACTTTGACAAAGGGTGCGCCAGCGAGTCTGGCGAGGCGGCGGGAGATTTCGGTTTTGCCAACACCGGTTGGGCCAATCATCAAAATATTTTTCGGGGTGACTTCATCGCGCAGATTTCCCTCCAATTGCCGCCGCCGCCAGCGATTGCGCAGGGCCACGGCCACGGCGCGTTTGGCTTTTTGTTGGCCAATGATGAAGCGATCGAGCTCGGAGACAATTTCGCGCGGAGAAAATTCAGTCATGGGGATGGTTTTACCTTCGGGATGGAACAAAAAAACAGGGGTCAGCCCTGATCCTAGGCTTAAAGGGATTTAACCATGTAAGGTCAAGGCAGGAATGTCGATTTTGACGAAAATTCATTTTTCGTGTTTAATGGTTTTTATAGGCTGGGGGCCTATAGGTGTTTTGTATGATTAAAAAATTGTCCCCGCCTTTTTCTTCTTTGAAACTGTTCAAATTGGCTATTCTTGCCGGTGCTTTGGCGGGCCTTGCGGCCTGTGCGTCAACACCGCCCAATCCTGCCCCCATGCCCTATCCGCCGGGCCCGGTTACCGGTGCGCCGGCAAGCGGGGCCAAGGCGGTTTTGCTGATGCCGGTCAGGTTCAAGGCCAAGACCTCCGGCTATGGGCCGCGGGGCAATCGCTTTCATCACGGGGTGGATCTGGCGGCCCATAAGGGGACGCCGGTGCGCGCTGCGGCGAGCGGGATTGTCAGTTTTTCCGGCTGGAAGCGTGGCTATGGAAGAATAATTATTATCGACCATAAAAACGGGCTGCAGACCTATTATGCCCATCTGGACCATAGTCATGTGAAAAAAGGGGTGCGCATCAAGGCTGGCGTCGAGATCGGCACGGTTGGGCGTACCGGCAATGCCAGCGGCCCCAATCTGCATTTTGAAACCCGCGAACACGGGAAGTCTGTGAACCCGACCAAATATCTAAATTTCGGGCGCGTGCATCCGCATCGATCCTGAGCTTTATGGGCCGAGTTTTTCCAGCGTCAAATTGTCATTGGTGTAAACGCAGACCCTGGCAGCGATAGCCATGGCTTTACGGACAATATCCTCCGCACCCAGATCAGTTTCATTATACAAGGCAAGAGCGGCGCTATAGGCAAAATTTCCGCCCGAGCCAATAGCGGTGATACCGCCGCCTTCTCCCAACGCCTCCGGCTCCAAGACATCGCCAACGCCGGACAGGGTGAGGGTTATGTCCTTGTCGGCAACAATCATCATCGCTTCAAGGCGGCGTAAATACCGATCGGTGCGCCAATCTTTTGCCAATTCCACACAGGCGCGGGTGAGCTGGGTTGGATATTGTTCCAGCTTGGATTCAAGGCGCTCCAATAGGGTGAAAGCATCGGCGGTGGCCCCGGCAAATCCGGTGATGACCTTGCCACCAATGAGCGGGCGCACTTTTTTGGCATCGCCCTTCATGACGGTAGAGCCAAGGGAAACCTGCCCATCGCCGCCAATGGCCACAATGCCATTGCGTCGCACCGATAAAATGGTTGTGCCATGCATGAGGGGGCTGTCGGTCATTGGGGGGTCTCATCCTGTTTTACCTGAACTCGGGTGCTTTTACGCTGCCCCCTGCCGGTTTTCCAGTTAAAAAACCCGATGCTTTTTTAGCGCTTGAACATATTGCCCATAAGTTTTGCGCCAAGGCCCATGATCTCGTCCTGCACATTGCCATCACCATCGCTGTCGAGCATTTTCATCAGCGGGTTGAGGTCATCGGGCATAGCGGCTTGTGCGTTTTTGCGCTCTTGACCGAGCAGCCCGGCAAGCTGATTGGCGTCAAAACCGCCCTGTTGCTTTTTTTGCTGGCCCAAAGCGCCCATCACCATGGGGGCGAGCATGGCCATCAGGCTGGACGCCTGACCCTGATCAATACCGCCAATTTTGGCCAAGGACTGGGCGGCATTGTTTTTTTGGCCGCCAAAAACATGGCCAAGGATTTTTTCGCCATCGGCAATGACATTGTCATCGGTGAGGGAAGGGGGATTGTTTTGGTGGCGATCAAGGGCCGCGTTCAAGGCTTTTGCGGCTTGCGGGTTTTCGGCATTTTTGCCAAGGCGGCTCATCATCATGGCGGTGGCCATGGGCATCAGCTTTTCCAACTGGCCGGTATCAAGGCCGGTTTTTTGTGCAGCCTGCGGGGCGGCCTGTGCGGTGATGGCTTGGGTTAGCTGGTCTAATAGTGACATATATGGCTCCTGTTGATGTAAAATCTGTGCTTGTATGGGCGCTCCTGTCCGGTTTTTCTGGCCCGGTTTTTTTGGCCCGGTTTTTTTGGCCCGGATTATCCGGATGGATTTTGTCTGGTTCTTGGGGTCACAAAAGCCATTATTGCGAAAAAGGCAAGAAAATTCCCGTTGCGCATGGGCACCAATCCTTTGGCCCTTGATGGCCGGACGGGGTGCTAGAGCACTTCTGCGAAAACTGGGTCCTTCGACAGGCTCAGGATGAGGCCGGTTTTCGGACAAGAAGTGCTCAAAACAAAGGCTTAGAGCCCGGTTTTGATTGGTATCAAAACCGAACAGGCTCTAAAGGGGGTTTATCATCATTGGCAATTCCAGTATGACTTGCCGGTATGGCCAAAAAGGTTGGGTAAGGGGGCTTAATTTATGG
>JALSJA010000047.1 GCA_026989615.1 Parvularculaceae bacterium
ACCTCGTCAAGCACTTGTTTTAATTGATATTTTTGGGAACTTATCTGGAGCGGGCGATGCGATTCGAACGCACGACCCTCACCTTGGCAAGGTGATGCTCTACCCCTGAGCTACGCCCGCGCTACCAGTCAAGAAACCTGTATAAACCGCAAGAACGGGCAAAGTGCAAGAGGAAAGTTTGCGCTGCGCGGGGTTCTGGCGCTTTCCGGGGACAAAGCGCGCATAAATGCCGTTTTTTGCCGTAAATTCCCGAACTTAGAGCCTATTTTCGTTTTGATTCAATCAAAACGAAAATAGGCTCTAGTCCTGCCCAACCCCGTCAAAATGGGTTATCTTTTGGTCTGTTTTCACCCCTATTCCCATAAAGCCATTCCCGCCATGCCAATTTCCCGCTGCCAATTATTCGCTCTGCTCGACCAAATGGGTATTGATCATGAAACCCGCGAGCATGAGGCGGTTTTTACCGTAGCCGAAAGTGCTCCGGTCAAGGCCGCCATGCCCGGGGGGCATTCCAAAAACCTATTTGTCAAAGACAAAAAGGGGGCGCTTATTCTGGTTACCGCATGGGCTGAGACGCCGATTGATCTCGTAGCTCTTGGCAAGCATCTTGGTGTCAAAGGGCGGCTATCCTTTGGCAAGCCGGAATTGATGCAAGCGGTATTGGGAGTTGCGCCGGGCTCGGTCACCCCCTTTGCCCTGGCCAATGACAGCGCCAAGCAATTACAAAAAGTGATTATCGACAAGGCATTTTTTGATTTTGACCGGGTCTGGTTTCACCCGCTGGAAAACACCGCCTCAACCGCTATTTTGCCGGGGGATTTGCTAAAATTCATGAAAGGGCTGGGGTTTCAGCCAGAAATTCTGCCCCTGGCCGAAATCAAGCGCCCTCAAGCTTAAACTATCCATTGCAATTTATCCTCTGGCTCGCCATCTATCTCGCAAGCGCTTAATCTTTTCAGGAGCAACAAATGTCTGACCCTATTGGTGAAAACCAAAACCCGCAACCCGCCAGCAGTGCCAATGGCGCGGGGCTGATAAAGGATTCCGGTGTTGAAACCTTCATGGCCGATGTGGTCGAGGCTTCAACCAAAATACCGGTAATTGTTGATTTCTGGGCTGAGTGGTGCGGACCCTGTCGCACTTTGGGGCCATTGCTGGAAGCGGCGATCATTGCCCGCAAAGGCAAGCTGGCCATGGTCAAGGTTGATATTGATAAAAACCAGATGCTGGCCCAGCAATTACGCATTCAATCCGTGCCCACGGTCATGGCCTTCATCAATGGCCAGCCGGTTGACGGTTTTGCCGGGGCCTTGCCGGAAAGCGAAATAAATGCCTTTCTCGACAGGGTTGAGACGGCAGCGGCACAGGCGGGGCTTGCCGGCAATGCGGGCGGGATTGATTTGAAGGCAGCGATTGAAGCGGCTGAAAAAGCTTTCGAGGATGGCGATTTAGCGCAAGCGGGCGGGCTTTTCGGACAAATCGCCGAACAGGCCGGTGACGATGACGATATACGCATTCGGGCACTGGCCGGGCTTGGCAAATGCTATTTACAGATGGATGACGTTGAACAAGCCAAAGCGGTTTTGGAAACCATCCCCGAAGACAAACGCAGCGAAGCTTCCATTGCCGGTGCCTTTGCGGCGCTGACATTGGCGCAATCAAAGCCCGACGATAGCGCTTTACAGGCTTTTGAAAAAGCGGCCCTATCCGCGCCGGACGACATGCAAGCGCAATTTGATTATGCCGAAGCCCTGATGGGAGCCAAAGATATGGCGCGGGCCAGCGATATTTTACTCTCCCTGATTGAAAAAGATCGCCAATGGGAAAACGGCAAGGCCAGAGAAAAACTGCTGACCCTGTTTGAGGCGCTCGGCCCCAAAGACCCGCTGACACAAAAGGCCCGCCGACGGCTTTCATCCATATTGTTTTCTTAAGATTTCCGCATAGGGAGCTTTTGCCATGGCCGATGAATCAAACCCCGAAAAACCTTCACCAAAAGGCGGCACGGTTGACCCAAAATTATTGGAAATTCTCGTCTGCCCGATCACCAAAACACCGCTGCGCTATGATCGCGAAAAGGGCGAGCTTATTTCTGACAAGGCCAAGCTGGCCTTTCCCATTCGTGACGGCATTCCCATTATGCTGGAAGCCGAAGCGCGGGTTTTGGGGGATTAGAGCCTATTTTCGTTTTGATTGGCATCAAAACGAAAATAGGCTCTAAAGAATTGCCAACAGATTTTCCGGCGGGCGACCAATGGCAGCCTTGCTGTCGTTAATCGCAATCGGGCGCTCAATCAGGCTTGCCTGCCGGTGCATCGCCTCGAATAATTCTTCATCGCCAGCATCGGCAAGGCCCAACTCTTTATAGGCCGCTTCCTTGGTGCGCATCATTTCCCGTGGTGCGACCCCCAATAGTCTGGCGACCTCTTTAAGGCGGGCAATAGCGGGCGGGGTTTTCAAATATTCAATGACCTCCACCTCGGCGCCCTTTTCCTGCAAAAGCGCAAGGCCTTGGCGAGATTTAGAGCAACGCGGATTATGCCAATATTCGATCATTTGTTTTTCCCTTAAATTTCTCAAAAGACACTAGAGCACTTCTTGTCCGAAAACCGGCCTCGTCCTGAGCTTGTCGAAGGACCCACTTTTCGGGAAGTGCTCTAATCAAAAGCCAAGCGATAACCACCACTTTCTGTCAACAAAATACTGACATTGGACGGGTCCGGCTCAATCTTTTGCCGCAAGCGATAAATATGGGTTTCCAGCGTATGGGTGGTGACGCCGGAATTATAGCCCCATACCTCGTCCAATAATTTATCCCGCCCCACCGGCCCACCGGCGCGGTAGAGAAATTTCAAAATCGAGGTTTCTTTTTCGGTCAGGCGAATTTTTTTGTTCTCTTTGGTAATCATCATTTTTACCGCCGGAGAAAACTGATAAGGCCCAATTCGGAAAACCGCATCTTCGCTTTGCTCGTGACTGCGCAAATGGGCGCGTAGGCGGGCCAGCAAAATTGAAAACTTGAACGGCTTGGTAACATAATCATTGGCGCCCGCATCCAGCCCCAAAATTGTATCGGCTTCGGTATCCGCGCCGGTCAACATGATGATTGGCGATTTAAACCCGCCCTTGCGCATGACCCGGCAGGCTTCGCGGCCATCCATATCCGGCAGGCCCACATCCAGCAAGACCAGATCAATATGGGCTTCAGCCTTGACCTTGGCGATCGCCTCGGCAGCATTTTCTGCCAGCTCCAAATTAAATTCATTATGAACGCTAAACTGGTCTGCCAGCGTATCGCGCAACAGGGCATCATCATCGACCAGTAATATTTTCTTGGCTCGTGTCATCAAACTCTCATTTCCACATTTTCTCGTTCATATTTGTCGGGCGACTATAACGCGCCTTGCTTGGGGAATAAGCGAAAAAAGTGCCCTTGGCGAGCATAAGCACAATATTGTGACCAAATGTGAGGGCCATTTTATAGACCGTTTTGGTCCTTGCCAAATATCCATAAAAATTGCGGGCCGTGATGACTATGGACATAGGTGGATTGCACCGATAGGCTGAAAAATGGTTAACGAGGAGGAGACCCCCATGAAATCTGTCATCGCGGCCCTTACGGGCCTTTTTAGCATAATGGCCATGGCTTTTGCGTCGGCCAATGCCGAGATCATTGATACCAAAGGCTTTGGCGCACTGACCTGCAATACCCTTTATGCCGAGCTTGAAAGGGCCCCGGAAGCCGAGCGTGCGGTCATTGTCTTTTCCACTATATCGTGGATTCAGGGGCATAATTCCGGAAAAAATACTGTTTTACCTGCTTCCGAGCGCCGGGACCTTGATCAGCTTGATCATAATTATATTGCCGATCGGCTGGATTCCCTATGTGCTATCAACCCGAACCAATATCTCTATATGATCGCCGAGATATTGTTTCAACAAATGCCCCTTATAGACCCAACGACAAATTCGCTTGGGGTCTAAGTCTTTGTTTTGAGCACTTCTTATCCGAAAACCGGTTCCCACTTTTCGGGAAGTGCTCTAGCTCTTGGACCAAAAATAGCCGTGCCTATTCTGACATGGGTTGCCCCTAATTGGGCGGCGATGTCGTAATCGCCGCTCATGCCCATGCTGATTTCGTTCAAATCCAGTTGTCGGGCCAGTTTTGCCAATAGAGCAAAATGCGGCGCGGGCGGCTCATTGGCGGGGGGAATGCACATGAGGCCAACCACATCCAGTCCAAATTGCTGTTGGCAGAGTTTGACAAAGTCAACCGTCTCGCGCGGCGCTATGCCGGATTTTTGCGGCTCTTCGCCGGTATTGACCTGAACCAGCAAGGGGATGGATGGCGCGCCTTTGGCGATTGCCTTTGCCAGCGCATTGGCGAGCTTTTCCCGATCCAAAGTTTCAATCACATCGAAAAGACCAAGCGCCTGTTTGGCCTTATTGGTTTGCAGCGGACCGATAAGGCGCAGTTCAATGTTTTCATGCTGTTGTTTGAGCGCCGACCATTTGCCCATCGCTTCTTGCACTTTGTTTTCGCCAAATGTTTTCAGGCCCAAATTTATAGCCTGCTCGATTTTTTCGCGGGGCTGCGTCTTGCTGACGGCGGTCAGGGTAATTTCTTCCAATGGCCGCGCCGCTTCAAGGCAGGCCTTTTTCAGGCGCTCGCGCACCATTGCAATATTGGCAGCAAGGTCTGTTTCATGCGAAGCTTTGTCTATGTCCGAAGTCATGCCCCCCTTTCACCAGAGACAGGCCCGTCTGGCAAGATGCGCTCGGCAAATGGCGCGCCGCAGTCTCTCCCCCTTGCCCTTTAACCGCCTGATAATGAGCGGCAAGGATGAAAGCCTTGATGATAAAATATTTGCTGCTTTGGATAATATGGCGGCGGACCTATGTTCCGGCCTCGGCCTTGTCTTTCGCCATTATGATTGCCGACAAAGGCATCAATATGCCGCCCTATATGAAAAGAAGTGCCGGGCGAGGGGGCTGTTTTTCCTGATATCCGGTGATGAAAAACTGGCGCTGGATTTGGATGCAGATGGTCTGCATTTGCCGGAATATTTGAGCGGCCAAATAGCGGCCGTCAAAAAGCACCACCCCAAATGGATTATTACAACAGCCTGCCATAATGGCGCGGCTCTCAAGCGCGCCCGGATTGCCGATCTTGCGCTGCTCTCGCCTGTCTTTCCTACCAATAGCCATGATAGTAATCACGCTTTGGGGGCGGGAAATTTTTCACGCCTTGCCCGCCAACATCAAAAACCCGTTTTTGCTTTGGGCGGTGTCGATACGCAAAACTGTCACGGTTTTGCAGGAGCCGCCGGCATTGCCGGTATAAGCTGTTTTTTGTAAAGGAGCAAGCGCTCTAGAGCACTTCTGCGAAAAGCGGGTTCTTCGACAAGCTCAGGATGAGGCCTGTTTTCGGATAAGAAGTGCTCAAAACCGGGCTCTAAAACTTGATCGAGCTTTCAAAAACCACTGCCGCAATATTTT
>JALSJA010000048.1 GCA_026989615.1 Parvularculaceae bacterium
CGGCCGGTTTCGCTTTATCAAATGGGTGCTGTTATTCGTCACGCTTGGCATTTACTATCTGCTGCCATGGCTGCGTTGGGACAGAGGGCCGGGGCAACCTGATCAGGCGGTTCTGGTGGATTTTGCCGGACAGCGCTTTTATTTTTTCGCCATCGAAATCTGGCCGGATGAGCTTTATTATGTAACCGGGCTGCTGGTTCTGGGCGCTTTGGCGCTATTTTTCGTGACCGCTTTGTTTGGCCGGTTATGGTGTGGCTATACCTGTCCGCAAACTGTGTGGACGGATCTGTTTATTGCTGTCGAGCGTTTTGTTGAGGGGGATAGAAACAAACGTCTGCGTTTGGCTAAACAGAAATGGAATGTCGACAAAATAACCAAAAAAATTATCAAACATAGCATCTGGCTGTTGATTGCAGCAATGACAGGGGGCGCGTGGGTTTTATATTTTCATGACGCCCCAACGGTCATCCAAAACCTGTTTCGCGGCACGGCGCCCATGACGGCCTATCTGTTCATCGCAATCCTGACCTTCACGACCTATACGCTGGCAGGCATTATGCGTGAGCAGGTCTGTGTCTATATGTGCCCATGGCCGCGTATTCAGGCGGCCATGACCGATGAGGAGACCTTTTCCATCGGTTATTATTTTGGACGCGGGGAGCCGCGCGGCAAACATAAAAAGAACCAAAATTGGGAAGGGCGGGGTGATTGTATTGATTGCAAAGCCTGTGTTGCAGCCTGTCCCATGGGCATTGATATCCGCGATGGTGACCAGTTGGAATGCATTAATTGCGGGCTTTGTATTGATGCCTGTGATGATATTATGAAGAAAATCGACCGCCCCGTAGGCTTAATCGCCTATGGCAGCGATTATCGCGAGGGCGGCAAGGGTAATACGCACCGCCTTCCCCGGTTATTTCGTTCGCGAACAATATTTTATGGTGTGCTTATTCTTATTGTTTCTGCTATCATGGCCTATGGCCTTGGTAACAGGAAATTTGTTGAGCTAACGGTGGAGCGCGACCGGGCACCGGCCTATACGATTTTGTCCGATGGCAGTATTCGCAACGCTATCACGGTTTCCATATTGAATAAAAACCCACAGGAAACCGAATTTGCCATTAAAATTACCGGGCCGGAAGGGCTAAAAACAGCCGCTATTGGTTATGAGGTCGTGGATAATCTTATAACCGTCCCTATTTCAGGCGAAGACATGCAAAAGACGAGAATGTTTTTGACATTGCCAGCGGAGGTCTATCAATCCGGCGATCGTGATATCAAGCTGGAGCTTACTGAAATTGAAACGGGTGACACCATCACCAAAGAACTAACATTGATTGGCAGGGAATAATGAGCAAAAAAAGCAAATCATCTGGCCTCACAGGAAGGCATATATTGATAGCCCTGTTTTTGTTTTTTGGTGTCATTTTCACCGCCAATGGCATCATGATGACCTTTGCATTGAAAACATTTCCGGGAGAAGACC
This sequence comes from Parvularculaceae bacterium, assembly GCA_026989615.1. Lineage (GTDB taxonomy): Bacteria > Pseudomonadota > Alphaproteobacteria > Caulobacterales > Parvularculaceae > S012-90. The sequence continues at coordinate 1,487 of JALSJA010000048.1, forward strand.
AGAAGAAATCCTATATGCAGGGCTTGCATTACAATCAAACCTTGGCGGACCGCAAAGCACAAGAGGCGCTGGGCTGGCATTTTGTTTTGAAAAGCGGCGCTGAGCTAACAGCGGAAATAACACCGATTACGCTTCAAATTATGGATGGGAACGGTGAGCCTGTTCGTGGATTGGATTTGTCCTTGCGGATTTTTCGGCCAACAACAGACCGCGAGGACCGGATTATCAAAATGGATGAAACCGCGCCGGGCCAATACCAGATAATCGCAAACGGGCTGGCTGCGGGAAGCTGGCAAATGGAAGTGATGGGCACAGCGCCTTCGGGCGAAAAACTGGTCGTCAGAAAACGCTTATGGCTGAACTAAGTCTGCACGAAGGTGAGTTGCCGAAGAACGGTCCTGCGGATGTCAAGGGCCGCATGGACAGTGTTGACCCGGCCGCCTATGTGCAACAAACAGAATCCGGGAATATGCTGGAACTGGCTGTTTTCGGAGCCCGTTGTGCCGGCTGTATTGCAAAAATTGAAGGGGGAATAAAATCCCTGCCCGGCATAAAAGAGGCGCGACTCAACCTGTCTTCCGGCAAGCTCCATATTGTTTGGCAGGGGGACTTGCAACCGGCACGCATTACAGAAAAAATCGCAAGCCTTGGCTATCGGGCTGTGCCATTTGATCCGGAACTTGGTGAGCGGGAGCAGGATCAATATGGCCGGACACTATTAAAATCCATGGCCATTGCCGGTTTTGCCATGGCCAATATCATGTTGCTTTCGATCGGGGTCTGGGCTTCCGGGGATGGCGAGATGGGTTCCGCCACCCGTGGGTTAATGCATTGGGTGTCGGCCCTGATTGCCATACCGGCTGTGGCTTATGCGGGGCAACCGTTTTTTTCATCAGCCTTGCGGGCGCTGAAAGCCGGTAGCGCCAATATGGATGTGCCGATTTCATTGGCGGTTATTTTAGCGGTTGTTTTTTCTCTATTTGAAACGCTTAATCACGGGCCGCATGCTTATTTCGATGCGGCGGTCATGCTGTTGTTTTTTTTGCTGATTGGTCGCTGGCTCGATCACAATTTGCGCAATCGGGCACGCTCGGCGGCCAAGGATCTAATCGCCCTGCAATCCATTTCAGCCAATCGCCTGCAATCAGACGGCAATGTGGTGGCTGTGCAGGCCAAAGAGCTGATGCCCGGCGATCGTGTTGTCTTGATGCCGGGGGACCGCGTGCCCGTTGACAGTGTGATTGTCGAAGGCCGTTCCGATATGGACCTTTCCCTATTGAATGGAGAAAGCGCGCCGACGCTGAAGCAGGAAGGTGACCAATTATATTCCGGCATTGTCAATCTCTCCCACAGGCTGGTGATTGAAGCCAAAGCGCGCCTGCAGGAATCCTTTGTTGCCGAGCTGGCCCGTCTCGTTGAAGCCGGACAACAAAATAAAAGCCAATTTGTGCGCCTTGCAGATAAAGCCGCTAAACTTTATGTACCCGTGGTTCACACTTTGGCGGCCATTACCTTTCTTGGTTGGTATTTCATTCTTGATGGTGGCTTGCGCGTTGCCTTGATGAACGCGATTGCGGTTTTAATCATCACCTGTCCTTGCGCGATGGGACTGGCCACACCTGCCGTACAATCCGTTGCCACCGGACGTTTGTTCAAACGCGGCATTTTAGTCAAAAGCGGCGATGCGCTGGAACGTCTGGCAAAAATAACCATGGTGGCTTTTGACAAAACCGGCACATTGACATTGGGGAAAATGCGCTGGATCAATGAGAATGAATTTAGTGTATCGGAAAAAGAAACCCTTGCCCAATTGGCGCGTGCCAGTCGCCATCCGATAGCCAAGGCAATCCTCGCCACATGCGGGGCCGGACCGATAGCGGAAGACGCAAAAGAAGTGGCCGGGATGGGGGTTAGCGGATTGGTTGATGGCAAAAAGGCCCGCATGGGCCGCGCCAGATTTGTCGACACGGCAGGTATCAACACGCGTGAAGATTATTCTGTTGCATGGCTGCGGATTGAAAATGAAGAGCCAAAGGCTTTGAAATTTGAAGATGTTTTGCGCCCGGATGCGCGCAAGGTCATGGAATATTTGAAACATCATGGAATAAAAGTGATGTTGCTGTCAGGAGATCGCGAGCCGGCCGTTAGAAGCACGGCCGAAGCGGTCGGCATGGATGTCTGGTATGCAGGGATGACACCGGAAGAAAAAATTGCCCGCATTGAAGAAGCGAGCCGTGGGGGAGAGGTTGTGGCCTTGGTAGGCGATGGCCTTAATGATACGCCAGCCCTTGCCCATGCCCATGTGGCCTTATCGCCGGGATCGGCGGCAGAAGCCGCGCAATCGGCTGCGGATTTTGTGTTTCAGGGAGAATCGCTAAAACCGGTCATTCAAACCTATGAGATTGCCCGGCAATCCAGAGGCAGAATTGTGGAAAATTTCTCTTTTTCCGCATTTTATAACTTTATCGCCGCGCCTTTGGCCATGGCCGGGTTTGTGACACCATTGATCGCTGCATTGGCGATGTCGGGTTCTTCGCTTATAGTTATCTTGAATGCGCTACGCATCAAGGCCCGATAAGGCTTGAAAGAAGTGATGCCATGACGAATTTGTTAATTCTGATACCGGTTGCCCTGTTTCTGGGCGGGCTCGGTCTGGCTGCCTTCATGTGGTCGCTCAAAGCCAGACAATATGACGATATGGACGGGGCCGCCAATCGTATCCTGCTGGATGATGATCTGGATGATGACGAACGCCCCTAGAGCGCTTCCAGCGCTTCCCGAAAAGTGGATACTTCGACAAGCTCAGGATGAGACCGGTCTTCCGGACAAGATTCGCTCAAAAACAAAAGCTCTAACGCTTGAGGGCACCAAATAGATCATCATAGGCATGCCATGTCGCGTGCCCCAATAGCGGGAATATAATTATCAAGCCGAGAAATCCCGTGGCAATGCCAATAGCCACTAATCCGGCAATGAGCCATGCCCATATCAACATGGGGACAGGGTTTTTGGCGATAAGCTGAACGCTGCGCACCACGGCTTCGAGCGCGTCCATATTGCGATCCATCAGCAGTGGAACCGCAAAAGCGGTCATGGCATACATGGCAAAAGCAATAATACCGCCAATAGCGGTGCCAACGACCAGCATGGAAAGCCCTTGCGGTGTCTCGAAAACAAATTCGGCAAAGGCAGATAGAGGCAGATAGGTGCCGGAAATAAATAGGGCATAAAGCATTAGCGCTATGCGCGACCAGACCATCAAGGCAAATAAAAGCAGGAAGCCGATATAAAACAGATGGATTGGCGAGGCTGTTTTCACCAATACAACGCCCTTGAGGCTGAGCGGTTCACCGGTCTGATAACGCCTGCTCATTTCATAAAGACCCACCGCTATCAGTGGTCCGACCAGTGCAAAAGCCCCAGCCGCAACCGGGATGGTGGATGACATGCCGATTTTCCAAAGCCCGGCGGTGATGGCAAAACCGATAAGAACAAAAGTAAGGCCATAGCCGAGACTGAAAACAGGGTTGCGCCATATATCCTGCCAGCCTGCCGCCAACCATCGCCAGGGGGCCTCTTTGGAAACTTTATCGGGAACAACCAATATTGGTGCATTAGCCATATCGCTTGTGCTCATTTCGGCCTCCTGTGTTATTGCTTTTAAGACTTAAAACCAAAACCAGAGACATATTAAGGGGGGTTTTTTCAATCTGTCCAATCCCAACTGCTTTCGAGAATGCGACCAAATTGCAATAGGGGGCGCCGACAAGGCAGAAACCCATAAAAAATGCGGGGTTTGTCGCCAAATCTGCTGAAAAACGGGGTTTAACAATTTTAAAAGGCTCTAATTCTGTGCCAGATCGGTCATGGTTTTGCGATATTGGCGGATGATTTTCTCTCGTGCGATATGACGCCCCCCTCGCACCACATGGCGACCGGCTGACCAGACATCTTTAATCATGTGATCGCTTCCGGCAAAAATATAATGGTCAAGAATCTGA
>JALSJA010000049.1 GCA_026989615.1 Parvularculaceae bacterium
CGCACCCTTGGTTGTTACCCCTTGACCGGTGCCGTCGAATCCACCGCTGCCACCCTGCCGGATATTATTCAGGAAACCCTGCTCACCATAACCTCGGAGCGACAGGGACGCGCCATTGACCATGACGCCACCGCCTCCATGGAACAAAAAAAACAAGAGGGGTATTTCTAGAATGTCCCATCAAGACAGCCTAATCGCCAGCGATATTGTTGCCTATCTTCAGGCGCAAGAAAACAAAAGCTTCTTGCGTTTCATCACATGCGGCAGTGTTGACGATGGCAAATCAACCCTGATCGGTCGCCTGCTCTATGATTGCAAACTGATCTATGAAGATCAGCTTGCCGCCATTACAGAAGACAGTAAACGCGTTGGCACACAAGGGGATAAAATCGATCTGGCCCTGCTCGTCGATGGACTTGCCGCCGAGCGCGAGCAAGGCATTACCATTGATGTCGCCTATCGCTTTTTTTCCACTGACAAACGCAAATTCATAGTCGCCGACACGCCGGGCCATGAGCAATATACCCGCAATATGGCTACCGGTGCCTCCACTGCCGATCTCGCTATTATTTTGATTGATGCCCGCCATGGCGTGCAAACACAGACCCGCCGCCACAGTTTTATCGCTTCTCTTCTGGGCATTCGCCATATTGTTGTGGCGGTCAACAAAATGGATTTGGTTGATTTCTCACAACAGCGGTTTGAAGAGATTAAGCAGAATTATCTTTCCTTTGTGAAGGATTTTAACTTTGAAAGTCTGGTATTCATTCCCCTGTCGGCATTAAATGGTGACAACATATTGTCCCCTAGCGCCCATACGCCCTGGTTCACTGGCGATCCCTTGCTGCCTTATCTTGAAAAAGTGGATGTTACCAAAGCGCCGGAGAAAACATCCTTCCGGCTTCCCGTGCAATGGGTGAACCGTCCCAATTCCGAGTTTCGCGGTTTTAGCGGCACCATCGCCTCCGGCACCGTAAAGCCCGGCGATGAATTAATCCTTATCCCTTCCGGCAAGCGATCCCGTATAGAGCGCATCGTCACTTATGATGGCGATCTGCCATTGGCCAGTGAAGGCCAGGCCATTACGCTCACCCTGAAAGATGAAATTGATATTTCACGCGGCGATATTTTGTGCTCAGCAGACAATCCCGCCTCACAAACAGATCAATTTGCGGCGCATATTCTGTGGATGAGTGATGATCCGCTTTTGCCGGGGCGGCAATATATCATTAAAAGCAATAACAGCTCGACCCGTGGTGTCGTCACAGACCTGAAATACAAGATTAACATCAACTCCTTCTCCCATGAAGCCGGCAAGACTCTGGAACTGAATGAAGTCGGGGTCTGCAATCTGTCCCTCAGCAAGCCAATCGCCTTTGACCCCTATAAAGACAACCGCCAGACGGGCAGTTTTATCCTTATTGACCGCCAGACCAATGCCACTGTCGCCATGGGCATGATTGATTTCTCCCTACGCCGCGCAGGCAATGTCGTATGGCAGGCACTGGATGTTGACAGGGCCGCCCGCGCTGCTGCCAAACATCAAAGGCCCGCCATGTTGTGGTTTACCGGGCTATCCGGTTCCGGAAAATCGACCATAGCCAATCTCGTGGAAAAGCGCCTGTTTGATATGGGCCGCCACACCTATATTCTCGATGGCGACAATGTCCGCCATGGCCTCAACAAGGATCTCGGCTTTACCGATGCCGACCGGGTGGAAAATATTCGCCGGGTGGCAGAAACTGCAAAATTAATGGTCGATGCCGGCCTATTGGTCATGGTCTCCTTCATCTCCCCCTTCCGCAATGAGCGGCAAATGGCCCGGGCCCTGATGGCAGAGGGCGAATTTATCGAAATTTATGTCGATACCCCCCTCGAGGTGGCCGAAAAACGCGATGTCAAAGGGCTTTATAAAAAGGCCCGGGCCGGTCTCATCAAAAACTTTACCGGCATTGATTCGGCCTATGAAGCACCCAAAAACCCGGAATTGGTGGTGAATACGGTTGAAAATACTGCCGAAGAATCAGCCCAAATGATCGTTAATTTTTTACAGGAAAATGGCTATCTGGAGGGATAGAAACTGCGCAAAACCATTGTCTTGCGCCTCGCCTTTTTTGCGCGGTTGACAAAGGCCCCTGATTTCTCTTTATAGCCTTTCTTCTGGCAGGCGACGAGACCCGCCTGCCAAGAGCCAGATGGCGGAGTAGCTCAGTTGGTGAGAGCGCAGGATTCATAACCCTGAGGTCGGCAGTTCAAGCCTGCCCTCCGCTACCATTTTCCCTGTAAAATCAGTCGAAATACTGTAAGCTTCGCCCTTCATGGGCAATGGCTTTCCCGGCCTCCCTTTCAGTCAGCGACCTGCACGCCCCCAAAAGGATGGAAAAACCATGTCGAAAATCTATCCGGTGATTATGTCGGGCGGGGCGGGCACCAGACTCTGGCCGCTATCGCGCCAAAGCGTCCCGAAACAATATCATAGCATGATTACCGAGCACACCATGTTCGAAGAAACATTGATGCGCTTGAAATCATGCGGAGAAACAAAAACCCTGCCCCCCATCATCATATGCGCCGAAGGGCATGAAAAGCTGATTAAACAACAATGCGCGAATATGGATATGGCTTATAGCGCGATCATCATTGAACCCATGCCCCGTAATACCGCCGCCGTAGGGGCTGTTGCAGCAAGCCATGTGGACAATATCGACCCCGACGGCCTGATCCTGCTATTGCCTGCCGACCATCATATAGAAGATAATCAGGGGTTCTGGCGGGCGGTTCAGCAGGGAGCAGAGCTGGCCGGACAGAATTATCTGGTCACGCTCGGCATCCAGCCATCGGGACCGGAGACCGGCTTTGGCTATATTCGCCGGGGTGAAGAATTGACCAATAATGTCTATAGGATTGACAGTTTCAAAGAAAAACCGTCGCAGGATATTGCCGAAAGCTACATCGCTTCCGGAGACTATTTTTGGAATGCCGGAATTTTCCTGTTTCGTGCGGAGCGTCTGCGTAAAGAATATGAAGCCTATGCACAAGATATTCTAGCCCGTAGCGAACAGGCCCTCAGGCAAGCACGCTACAAGGACAAGGAAATTTTTCTCGATGCACCGGCCTTCAGCCATTGCCGCGCCGACTCCATCGATTATGCGATTATGGAAAAAACGCAAAAAGCAGCCATTGTGGCCCCTGTAGAAATTGGCTGGAATGATTTGGGAAGCTGGTTGGCCATTCACGAACAGCTGCAAACCGCCATTGAGGGAAATAATATTTGCCGGGGGGATGTGATCAGCCTTGATACAAAAAATTCTCTTTTACGGTCCGATGGCCCCATGCTCGCTACTTTGGGGGTCGAGAATTTGATCATCATTGCCACTGGGGATGCGGTATTGGTGGCGCGACGGGATCGCTCACAGGAAATTAAGAAAATCATTGATATTCTGAAACAGAAAAATCGTACTGAATTATTATAAACGGATATTGACCGGCATGCGTTCAATAGATGAAGCCAGAACGCGCTTGAAATCCTGGCTACAGGAAAGCGCCCTCCCCATGTGGGCGAGCCATGGGCAGGATCCAGGCGGGGGATATTGGGAAAATTTACATCTCGATGGCAGCCCCGATGCGGACAGTCCGCGCCGGGTGCGGGTTCAGGCGCGTCTGGCTTATGTTTACGCCCATGCCGCCCATCTTGGTTGGTATAAAGACGCACAAAAGGCCAGCGATCATGCCTGGCACTATCTTGCCACCAAAGGCCTGCAAGGGGGGACAAAAGGCTGCGCCCATTTACTCAACCCCGATGGCAGCCTCCATGATGGGATGCGCGACACTTATGCCCAAGCCTTTCTTGTTCTCGCTTGCGCGTGGCGCTGGCGCGCCTTCAAGGACAGACAGGCTCTGATCCTGCTGGAAGATACAGTCGCTTTCCTACAGTCGGCGTTGCGCGCTCCGAATGGCGGCTGGCTGGAAGGCCTTCCCCCAACCCTGCCACGGCGACAAAACGCCCATATGCACTTGTTCGAAGCTTTTCTGGCAGCTTATGAAGCGACCAAAGACAATGACTATCTCGATCTCGCTACATCCATATTTGACCTGTTTGAACAATATTTTTTCGATCACAAAACCCATATTATTCATGAATATTTCGACCAGGATTGGCATATATCCCCGCAATCAGAAGAGGCCATAGAGCCCGGCCATATGTTTGAATGGTGCTGGCTGCTCCATTGGTTTGCAGAACATCACCCGGGCAAAGCAACCCATTATGCGGAAAAACTGTTCCGGAAAGCGCGGCAAATCGGCCTCAATCCCAAAACAGGGCTGGTCGTCAATAGGGCAACTGCCAAGGGCAAAATAACAGATGGCCAGAGTCGCCTATGGCCCCAGGCAGAATTTATCAAAGCCTGTGCCGCGCGAATGCAACAGGGCCATTCCAATGCTGGTGGGGACGCCTCCCGGATGATTGATCTGGTCTTTGAATATTATCTCGGCACGCCCACAGCCGGCGGCTGGCATGATCTACGCGGGGCCAACGGCGCATTACGCAGCACAACCATGCCCGCCAGCACCTTTTATCATATTTTCGGAATGATTGCCGAGATTGAAAGAATTGCACCGGACAAAAACTGATCTTCCAAAATCAACCGCCCACAAAGGCAGGGTTCTCAATCCAATTTCCCTGCTCGGCCTTTGCGACATCTCCATCTTCATTCTTGATTTCGTCGCGAACTATTCTCCCCTTTTCCACCGATATGCGACGATTGCAAACAGCATTAAGCAAAGGCTCAGAGTGACTGGCGATGACCAGAATCCCCGCCATATCGGCAAATTCCCGCATCCGCTTTTGCGCTTTGGCCCGAAACTCCTTATCCCCAGTGCCGATCCACTCATCCATAATCAAAATATCCGGCGCAATACCGGTGGCAATGGCAAAGGAAAGACGCATTGCCATGCCCGCAGAATAAGTCCGGATAGGCATGTTCAGGTAAATACCCAGTTCACTGAACGCTTTGACATCTTCAATCAGATGTTTTTTTTCCTGCTTATCCAGCCCCATCAGGGTAGCACGAATATTAATATTTTCGAGACCGGACAAATCAGGCAACATCCCGGCATTTAAGTGCAATAGCGATGTTACCTGGCCCTGCACCTGAACACGGCCAGCCGTTGGTGGTAATATTCCCGCCATTACTTTTAATAAAGTCGTCTTGCCCGACCCATTATGACCTATCAGGCCAACGCGCTCCCCTTGCGATATAGTAAGGGAAATATCTCGCAAGGCAGCTACAGAAAAATGCGCGCCGCGACCCGCCAATGCCCCACCAACGGCGGTGGATTCCGGGGCAACCTTGCCTCTCTGTCCGCTAAGACTTCCATGATATTCAAGTGACAATCGGTCAAGCGAGATAAAGTTCATAGCTGGATAATCTTCTATTCTTAATAGCCTGCCAGAATCAGGCCGCTAGAGCGTTTCCAGGATAAG
>JALSJA010000050.1 GCA_026989615.1 Parvularculaceae bacterium
GTGGTGGCTATTTTCAATGCTATCGGCTTTGGCCCTTTCAAGGGTGCGGTCTACAAGGTTCTGCATATAGGAGATGCCTTCAGAAACCGCTTCGACACCCTTGCGGTTTTTGAGGGACAGTTTGAGGGATAGAAGGGGTTGCTTCAGATCATGGGTGGTTTCTGCAAGCTCCTTGCGCCGTGCTTCTGCCAAAGCCATGGCATGATCATGTTTGGCGCTCACCGTGCTTAACTTGTCGGCGAGAAGGTTTTGCTGGGACAGGGCCGCAATCTTGGCTTCATGGGCTGTTGCCAATTCGGCTTTCATCGCCATGGCTCTGATGATCAAGGCGCCGGCAAATAATATTGTGTCAATGGCAAAACCAATATGGTTTATATCAAGCCCCATATGGGAAGAAATGACCTGAAAGGGTGGCAACACCAATATACCAACCATCATATTGGCCAACAGAAACAAGGTTGCAATCAAGAATAGCGAGGCACCGGAATGGCCTTTGTAAACGCCCCAACAAATCGCGAAGAGATTGGTGAGGGTGATCAGAATAGCACCGGCAGATATCAGCATTTGCCCAAGCAGATGGGGGCCGTCCAGCACGGCAATGATTGCCAGCACCACGGCCAGCCCCATGCTGGCAAATAGAGCGCGATTGAGTGTGGGGTATAGGTTTTGCGTATTGAGAAAAGAGCGCGTCATCAGCGTAAAAAATGTCAAGCCGATGGAGCCGGCTAACAGTCTAAAAATGCTGTCAATGCCATAATCCTTGAACAGATAGGCATAGCTGTAGCCATAGGCTTGTGCGAAAAAGGCAAGAAGGGCGAGGCTGAAAAAGCCATAATAATATGCCGTTCGAAATCTTAAAATGACAGCAAAGGCAAAAATACCGGCGACAAGCGCAAGGCGCAGACCAAAAATGAAAACCGAAAAACCATTGTCCCGATCCCGCCGATCAAGAAATGCGCCCTCTTCTATCAGCCAAAGTTCTTCATCAAGGTAAAAACCAAAGGGATAAAAAATCCATATGTCAGTTATGGTTTCAGGCGCAAGCTCGAAGGGTGCAGAGGCTACCAGCCTTTGATTGGGGTATCGGCTGGTATAGTCCTGCCGGATCCAGTCATCATGCCAAATCCGCATTGGTTTATCATTCTCCATGAGATAAGCGGTTTGCACATTGGCTATAGAGAGCCGCGTATCGAACCGGTAGCGAAGGGGTTGCGTTGATGGATTGGCCAGAGGAAGGCGCAACCAGACAGGCCCATAAACCAGGCCGGTATTGTCTGCGGCTGTAACGGCCCTTTGGGCTGCACCACGCTTATAGCGTTTTATCGCTTCGGTGAGGGGTAATTCGGTCAGGTCTTCACGGATGATATCCCCATGGCGAAGAATTTTATAGTCACCTTCGGCTTTAGGGGTAATGGGCGCGGCATGCGCTGTCACCATGAAAAGAAAACCGAGGAATAACGGCCAAATCAGGGTGTGAATGACAATGATCGTCTTAGATGATATGTTTGATTCAGGCGGCACAAGGGCTCCAGTGAATAGGCTATGATAAAGCGCTTTAGCAATCCCGACAATATGAGCGGAAACATAAATCCGGCTATGACCAATATTGTTATTGCCGATGATCACGAAATGGTTCGCAAGGGGCTGGCGGATTTGTTTCAGGGCATTGCAGGGGCGCAGATAAGAGGCATTGCTGAAAACGGCCTTGAAGCTATCGCCCTTTGTCGCAAGCACAGGCCGGGGCTATTGGTGCTTGATGTCGGCCTGCCGCTTGCCAATGGGGCGGAAGTTTTTGCGGAGGTCCGGCGTTGGTCACCGCAAACATCCATCGCTGTCTTCACCGGATTTACCGCTGTGGGCATGCTGGCGGATTGGGTGGCCGCCGGTGTTGAAGGCTTGTTCCTAAAAACCTGTAGCGAAGCAGAGCTGCGAGAGGGCATGGAACTAATTCTGGCCGGACAAAAATATATTGCCAGCGATATAGTTGATTTACTTGCAGGCACTCCCGATGGCCGAAACCTGACCCCGAGGGAACGCGAAGTGCTTGGTCTGATCGCGGCCGGGATGACCTCCACGCAAATTGGTGAGCATCTTTGTATCAGCCCTAAAACCATTGAAAAACACCGTGCCAGCCTGTTTGAAAAATTTGAAACCAAATCCGTTGCAGCATTACTATCGGCTGCCTTCAAAGAAGGACTGCTCGATTTTATCGAGCAGTCCTGACCCCTAATTGGTCGGGGGATATTTGGGTTTGAATTTGCGAATATATTTTTTGCCCAAGCGATTATAAATCTCATAGGCGTCATGGAATTGACCGGGCCGTGCATCGGGGGGCAGTTCTTCGAACATGCGATAGAGAACATTGGCGCCGGGTTTGTAGCTTTCATAGGAATTATTATAATAGGTGGTGGTGCTGGTGCCACTATAGCCGCGTCCGGTATATTGGCCGGTGACATTGGTGGTCTGGGTTGATGGCAAATAGACGGTGCTGGATTTGCTGGTATCCTCGGAGCTGATTTCTATGAAATAGCGATAATTCGCCTCGATAGCGCTTTCGGCTGCGCGCAATAATACCATGCGCTCGAGCTTCGAGCTGCTGGTATAGCCATTGCCCGATGCTTCTATTTCCAGCACGTCAACATCGCGCCATTTCGGCTTCTGGCCGCCGGTAAAGCCATCAAGCTGATAGGATGTTGCGCAAGCTGACAATGTGATTGCAAATATCAGTAATATTGTTGGTATCTTCATGAAAATGTCTCCTCGCAATGTAGTTTGTGTTTTTACCACCCCTGAAGGACAGGCCGGATAAGGTTATGACATTGCAAGGCCCGGCCGATATGGGGGCTTTCCCCCATTATGCGGGAGGCTTGTTTTTGGCTTTATGGGCTGCAAAAGAGGAGATGGCTATGTTTGGAAAATTTACGGGCCGTCGTGACATTATGGCGTTGACTATATTTGCCGGATTTATGGTTTTGCTGTTTGCCTTGCCAAAACCGGCTTTTGCGCAATCACCCGTCTGCGTTAATCAATGTGATACCAATGCCATGCTTTGTGAAAGCAATGTCAATTCGCAATATGATCGTTGTCTGGCAAATTGGGAAAATCAGAAGCGGCGTTGTGAAGCGGTGGCAACGGAGCGCTGGAATTATTGTACGGGCAATAATTCTGTTGGTTGCGATTTGAGTGCCGAATTTGCATTTGATGATTGTATGGCACAATTACCGCAATGCCGTGCCGATGGTCAGCGTTGTGTGGAGGCTGACAATATTTGTATGCAGCGCTGCCAGGAAGAGGCGTCGCGCAAGAGCGCAGCGCAATACGCGTCGCCCAAAGAAAGGCCTGCCGGATCTGTGCCCGTAAAGCCGCTTGCATCGGGAGGCAATGATTCGGATAATGCTTCTGCAAAGCGCCCGTCCCGGGTTTCTGGCGGTGCGCCTATTGCCGGTATTTTCCAGTTTGCGGAAACCAGCAAGAGAAATGAGTTCCGGATGCTCGGCACTGATGATATGCAGGTGCGAAATTTGGGGACAAATGGCCAGCATGGCGGCTGGCATAAATATTACCGAATTGGCCCGCGTAAATATCAGTCGGTGTCAGGCGACGCCACCTATGAGCTTTTGGAAAATGGCAGTGTTGTCTGGCAGGGAAACCGCAGAATTGTACTGGTGCCGGACAAATGCGCCCGGGAATGATTGGGGGCGAAGCCCCGTAAACAAGCAAACGGGGGCTAATTATTGAGAAAGCTTCGCAATAGAGCCTTTTCGGTTTTGATACCAATCAAAACCGAAAAGGCTCTAGAATGGCTGAAAAGATGTTGCGCATAAGCAAGTGTGAATGCGTATAGTTTGCAAAAATAATCATAATATAATCAAATTGAATGGAATATTTTTCCGGCTCATTCGTCTTAAGGGGTATATTCGGAGGAGTTTATTATGATGAATGCCAATAGTGAAATTTCAGATGAGACAATCGACTTCAGCCCGCCCAAGAAACACCCTCATCTGGTGCCACTACCGGAGGGGCCTTGGAAGCAGTTTGAATTGATCAAGGACGGTATTGATACGACCCCTTTTTTGGATGAAATTGCTTCTGTCGAAGGGGCATGGGATTTACAAAAGGGCCGTCAGGACAAAATACCGGTTCAGCGGGAAGCGAAATCCATTCCCATTCGTGGTGTGCGGAAATCAAAAATATCCGGGCGCAAACCGGTCAATGTTCATGAATCGCGTTTCACATATACATCGCAGAAATTTCCATTGGTGCGTAGGTTTTTGCAAGAGTTTGCAAAAGAATGGGGCGGAGAATTATCGCGCGCAAAGCTTGTGCTTTTGCCGCCCGGCAATCGTGTTTACCCGCATATTGACCGCGGCGATTATTATCGCGTGCGCGATCGTTTCCACTTGATTTTACAGACCGGGGAACAGGGTAGTTGGCTGCGCACGGCCGATGAAGAGGTGCGGATGAAAACCGGAGAGTTGTGGCGCTTCAATAATAAAGGCATGCATGAGGCCCATAATGATAGTGAAACGGATCGTATTCACTTCATTTTTGACCTAAAGCCAATCGGGCAATAGGGCCGGTTACAAATCGCCCTTTAGTAATTTCATCACGCCGGAAAAGTCCAAATCATCTTTTCCGGCTGTTTCCATCAGGGTGTAAACCTGCTCGGCCATAGCGCCCATAGGAATGGCGGCGCGGGCCGATTCGGCAACGCCGCCGGCGAGGCGCAAATCTTTCAGCATCATGGCAGCGGCAAAGCCTGCTTTATAATCATTATTGGAAGGCGCATTGGGCACCGGGCCCGGGGCCGGGCAATAGCTTGTCATGGACCAGCATTGGCCGGAGGCGGTCGAGGCAATATCGAAAAACTTTTGTGCATCCAGCCCCAGCTTTTCAGCAAGGTTAAATGCTTCGCAAGTGCCAATCATGGAAATGCCGAGCAACATATTATTACAAATCTTGGCCGCTTGCCCCATGCCGGGGCCACCGGCGTGGAATATGTTTTTGCCCATCACTTCGAGAAAGGGTTTGGCTTTTTCATAAGCCTCACTCGGGCCGCCAACCATGAAGGTCAGCGTGCCCGCCGCTGCGGCGGCTATGCCGCCAGAGACAGGGGCGTCCACAAAGAAAAATCCGCGCGCGGCGGCGCCTTCCCCTACGGCTTTGGCGGTTTCCACATCAATGGTCGAGCAATCGATAAACAGGCAAGAAGCAGGGATGGAGGCGGGCAGACCATCGGTGCCGGTATAGACACTGGCCACATGCTTGCCGGCGGGTAGCATGGTGATGACAGCGTCGATTTTGCTGGCGTCGAATGCGCCAAGATCGGTAACGGCATTGGCGCCCTTGGCGACAGCGCCGGCCATGGCCTTTTCTGACAGATCAAAAGCATGCACTACATGGCCGGCTTCGATGAGATTG
>JALSJA010000051.1 GCA_026989615.1 Parvularculaceae bacterium
TAAAGCCTTCAAGCGCCACATCGGCCACCGGAAAAGCACCGCTGGCAAGGCTTTGCGCCCCCAAAGCCAGTTTCGCCACCATATCAAGGCGCGCTATAGCAATGGCAATACCGCTTTCAGCCATTTGCCGCTCTAACACCCCCAATAAGGTCTCATCGCAGTGGGGCCAGTCCTCCAGTAATTTCTGGCGTTGGCGCAAAGCCTGCTCATAGACGGCTACCCTTTTGGCATGGGCCCCGTCATGGGCCAAAGTCATGCGATCCAGAAAGCGTCGCCGCTCGGACGCCCCCTCCATGAACAATCGATCCTGAGCCGGGGTCAGCCATAAAAACCGGATATAGTCGAGCAAATCCGCCGCTGGCGCCGCCGAACCATCAATCCGCACCTGACGCTTCTCGCCACCACCACTCATGCCAATTCTGGTCGCATGGCCGGCCCCATCGCGCAAACTCACCGCCACTTGCCAGACCCGGTTCGTACCGCCCCCATTCTGGCGCACAATATCCACAAAGCGCGCATGGCGCATGCCACGCCCCGCACCAAGCAAGGACAGGGCCTCCAGAAGATTGGTTTTGCCAACACCATTTTCTCCGCACAGCACCACCGGACGGCCGGAAAACGCCACCTCCAATTTTTCAAAGGAGCGAAAATCAACAAGGGTCAATCCGGTAATACGCGGACCATGGGAGAGAGCAGCACCTTTTAACGGCACGGGAAGGCTAGACCCGCAAAGGCATTAGCACATAAAGCGCATGCAGGTCTTCGTCATCGCGAATGATTGTCGGCGAAGAGGCGTCCGCCAAAACCAATGTCAGCTTATCGCCTTCAATCTCTTTGGCGATGTCCAGCAAATAGCGGGCATTAAACCCGATCTCCATGGCCTCGTCTTTATAGTCGACCGATAATTCCTCATGGGCACTGCCGGTTTCGGGATTATTGACCACAAGTTTCAAACGATCCTTTTCCAGCGACAGTTTCACCGATCGGGTCTTGTCGGCGGAAACGGTGGAGACACGGTCCACCGCATGCTCAAAATCTTCCGTATCAACGCGCATGATCCGGTCATTACCCTGCGGAATGACCCGGCTATATTCCGGAAAGGACCCGTCAATCAGCTTTGATGTGAAAATAATATCGGCAAAGGTAAAGCGTATCTTTGCTGCTGAAACACTGACATCGATCAACTCATCGGCATCTTCAATCAGGCGCCGCAACTCCCCGACCGCTTTGCGCGGCACAATCACTCCCGGTATATTTTCAGCACCTTTGGGCAGGCCCGCATCAAGGCGCGCCAAACGGTGGCCATCGGTGGCCACCGCACGCAAGGAGCCGCCATCTTCGTCAGTCGCGTGCAAATATACCCCATTCAGATAATAGCGGGTTTCATCCTGCGACATGGCAAAGCGGGTTTTATCAATCAGCCGCTTCATATCATCGCACGGCATGGTAAAGCGCACCCCGTCATCCTCGCTCGACAGGCTTGGAAAATCCTTGTCCGGCAAAACCGCCAGCGAAAACTCGGAACGCCCGGCAGACAGTTTCAACCGGTCCGCCGATCCAAGATCAAGGCGTATCTGCGCCCCATCCGGTAATTTTTTGACAATCTCATAAAGGGTCAGCGCATTGACGGTGATCGCACCCTTTTTCTCGATATCTGCCGGCACCTGCTCGGAAATTTCAATATCGAGATCCGTCGCCGTCAGGCTGAGGACAGAGCCTTCCCCATGCAATAAAACATTGGACAGAATCGGAATGGTATTGCGCCGCTCGACAACGCTTTGCACATGGCCCAAAGCCTTCAAAAATGTTGAGCGTTCAATCGTTACTTTCATGGCATTACCTTCATGGAAAAAATCATCCTCTAGGTCATGAATTCATAAACAGGGCCAACCCGTCTTTTTCGGAAAATGACAAGGAGAATCGGCCAAGGGCGCTGACTATAGCCTTGGCCGGGGGCCTTAATCCAGCCCCCGGCGCGAGATGATTTTCAACAAATCTAGAAAGTGGGCCCTTCAAGACCCTGCTTCGCAGTTCCTCAGGGTGAGGCCGGTTTTCGGATAAGAGGTGCTCAAAAACAAAGATTTAGAGTCCCTTGAACGTCAGGCGCCGAACTTCTCCAGCAAAGCCGTGATTTTATCCGCAAAACCGGTATCGGTCTCTGCCAGAGCCTCGGCCCGGCGCAGGCCGGAAATCACGGTGGTGTGGTCCCGTCCGAGAGAAACCCCAATCGCGGTCAGGGATTCCTGCGTCAGCTTGCGGGCCAACATGCAATAGGCATGGCGGGCCCGCACCAATGGTTGCGGCCGTTTCTTGCCCTCCATCTCGGCCACCGACCAGCCAAAGCTTTCAGCCACCGCCGCTTTCAGGGCGTCCAATGTCACCTCGCGGCGATGATGGCGGAAATGCTCGCTCAACATGGCTTGCACCTTGTCAAGAGAAGGAATTTCGTTATGCGCCTGTGCATGAAGGCGAATAAAGCGATAGGCCCCCTCAAGCTCGCGCACCGAGGCTTCGGCCCGGCGGGCGATCAGCTCAAGGATGCTATCCGGTAAAATGATCGCCGCATCGCCCCCGGCCTTGCGGGCCATATCCTGCAAAATGGCAAGGCGCAGCCGCAGATCCGGCTTATCCAGTGGAATCGAGGTTCCCCCGGCAAGGCGATCGGTCAGGCGCTGATTGATGCCGGTTTCCGCAAGCCGCTGCGGCGCCATGCCGCCGGCCACCACCACGGCTTTGCCCTCCTGGGTCATGCGGTTGATAAGATTGAGCAATTCTTCCTGTGTCGCTTTGCGCCCACGCAAGAGATGCAGATCATCCACCAGCAAAATATCAATTTTGTGCAGGCGCTTGCGAAATTCCATCATGGTACGGCTCATCACCGCATTGACATAGGCATTGAGCAAATTGTCATAGGTGAGATAGAAAACCCGCGCATCCGGGCGCTTCTCACGCAAAGCATGGCCAATGGCATTGAGCAAATGGGTTTTACCGCGCCCTGATGCCCCATAAAAATAAACCAGACGACTATCCGTGGTCATGGCTGAAACCACATTTTGAGCAGCAGAAAAAGCAAGCTTATTGCCCTCTCCCACCAAAAAACGATCAAATTTCAAGGTTTCATCCAGGGGCGTATCCAGTTGTGACAGAAAATCTTCTTCATCATCTGAAATCGGCGCTTCTGAAATGGGCGCTATTGTCGCAAGGTTGCTCCGCTGTCCCCCCGCACTTCCAATGACATTTCTGGCGCCGACCCTATTGGCGCCATTGCTTTTCGAGACCGCCTCCGGGGCGATGCCTTTCAGGCCAAGCTGGTTTTTAATGGTTGCATGGGACTGGCCATTCAACCTTGCCCCGACCGGCTGTCCGACCGGCTTGCCAGGCTGAGCCGGACCTCTGGGGCGCACCAATACCCGGTCAACGGGGGAAACAGAGCTGTCCCAGTTCTTGATCAAATGCGTCGCAAAACGCTGGGACACTTGTGTCGCTTTGAAAGAACTGGACGTTGACAGCACCAGACAATGCGCTTCCAGCTTCTCCAAAGCGAGGTCCCGCAACCAGTTTTTATACGCGGGATCGCCAATATCCCGCCGCACCCGCTGTTTGCAATTTTCAAACTCTTCTTCAAATATTTTATCGTCCGACATTTATGAACCCCAAACACGCGCCTCCATCAAAAAGAAAGACGCAAAAGCTATCTCGACCTTGGTCGAATTAAAATCAAAACTCGTTTTTCGAATGTGCTGCCATTCGCTGAGAATGGCCTGTCACTGAATTGTCGGGTAATGCCAAAACCTTTTGCTTCAAGATCTGCTCTACCCCGTCGCACCCATCTTTCTTCTGCTGTGACAAAATCTGTCCGTGCCTTCAAGAGAGTTGCGAATAAATCACCGGCTAAAGCTCCGGTTGCGACAAAAGCAGACTGCCCGTCTTTCGGCGATAATATCTGTCCCCAAGCTTCAAATCATCAAACTTCCCAATACCGGTCTTTATATCGCCAGCCCCAACACCGATCGCCCGAATTGCTGTCACATCAATTGGAGAGGAAGTTCTTAAATTCATTTTCAGCCCGCTTTCTTTTGTTTAATTTTCTTCAATTTTATTTAGCAGATTTGCTTTTCATGCTGCCTGACAGTTTTTACGCTGCTTACGCTTCAGTTTTTCCTTTAGAGCCTATCCGGTTTTGATACCAATCAAAGCCGGGCTCTTAAGTCTTTGTTTTGACGCTCCTGAGCCAAGGCGAAGGGCCGGACGGATAACCGGATCCACTTATCCTGGAAACGCTCTAGCCCTGATCATCTAAACTTGACCATCAGACCGGCACCTCAAACGCTTTCTCGTACAACAAGCCCCGTACAACAAGGCCACCCAGTAAAAGATGGGTTTCACAAAACCCCTGAGCCCATATTTCTTCAAACGCAAAAAGGCGACGTCGATAAAATCAAGACAGATCCATTTACGGACATATCCTAAAACGCCAACACGCAACCATCACATCTGATAGAAATCTGATATTGATACGCGACAAAATTCGCCGAAACGCCCCCGACAAACACTAAAAACAACTCTTATTCACACTCGACTACGTCACACTCCACTGTCACTCGTCGCTTCTCTCTGTTACCCACTACGTTATACATGCTCTGCCGCATAACGCTTTTTCTGCCGCACCAAATGTCGCCGCTTAAAATTCTCGCAACCTTGCAGCAGGCCACAAAAATTTTCACAAACAGACCCCGTCCCCGTAAGCCACAGCCCGATGCATTGGCATCAAAGGCCTACTTGGACGTAAAAATCGAACCACTCATGAACGCCGCAACAAACGACAAAACCGGCCAATGATTTGGGCCTGCCAGAAGAGCTGGCAAAACGGAACTGCCCATCACAGATAGAATTCACACTTTACGAATTCATCGCTTTACGCAGCCCAATCGGTCAATACAAACCAAACGACGTGATAAAATGAAAACAAAAAAGAAACCAGAGTTGCATCAACCAATACGGGAAGAATTTGTTATCACACGCAAGCTTTTTCACTTCCTGCAAAATCAACGAGCCAAACCGATCCATAAGCCGACCCATAAACCCGATTTAACCCATATCGCACGACACCCAGGCCGCATGGTCAAATCATTACGCAGTGCCATTTTCAATTACAATATCAATAGCCCTATTATCGAATAGCTATCGCATGCGGTTTCAAATGGCCCCCGCCATGCTTCGGATTGCAATCAAATCATTGACTGGCAAATCATTGACTGACAACCCATTGACTGGCGGTGGTAACGGCGCGTCATTAAAAATCAGCCCCGGCTATTGTCTTCCCGATCTTTCTTCCCTGCCTTTCATCTTCCTTTTCGTCACTGACTATTTTCATCACTGACTATCACGT
>JALSJA010000052.1 GCA_026989615.1 Parvularculaceae bacterium
GCCGGGCAAGGCCAAATTGAAATTGCCACCAATCATTTGAGTGATGTCGCGCCTTTGCTAAAACAACATGAGGGTAGATTGCGTGATCTCGCAAGGGACGAAGAAGCCGGGCTTGAAGAAAGCTTTGACGATGCTTTGGCGTGGGAACTTGAACTCAAAGACGGTGCATCTTTGGTATTCGATGAATTGGAAGCCTTAACGGCGATTGATTTCAATCTTGGCGCGGGATTTGGGCAATCGAAAAAGGGTGCGATTATAAAATCCGTCAAAGCGGCCTTGCCAGTGCTGGCCACACAAATAAGAGTGCGCGGGTTTGGCGGGCAGATTGTGATAGATTTTCCAAATGAGGTCTATAGCGCTCGCCATGAAATTCTGGCGGCTATGAAAAAGCACCTGCCGACAAAGGTAAAAACCGGACCCTTTCTTGGCAACGGATTATTGCATCTGACCTTGCCCCGTCCCATGCCATCCTTGCTGTTTCAATTAACGCAAAAAACACGCGACAAGCGTCCCGGGCGACGCTATCGCCCATGGGTTTTGCTGGCCAAATCGGTGCGGGATTTGGAAAAGGCTTTAACCGCAGATCGCAGCGGAAGTTTTGAAGTGGCCCTTGCCCCTTCCTTGTTTGAGGAAAGCGAAAATAACCCGCAATGGCGAGGCGCTTTGGCGGCGCGCTACGGTAATCGTTTTTCGACAGTAAAAATATATGATCTCGGCGACAGGAAATGGGATATTAGAAAATTATCATGAGTGATAAACAAGACAGCAAAAGCCACCCCCAATGCCCCTTATGCGAAAAGCCGATGGCGACAGAGTTCAAACCCTTTTGCTCAAAGCGCTGCAAGGATGTGGATCTCAATCGCTGGCTATCCGGCTCCTACGCCATTCCTTCCAGCGAAACCGGCACGCCGGAGGATGACGAGTTTTAGAGCCTATTCGGTTTTGATTGCTATCAAAACGAGAATAGGCTCTAAAACTTCTCCTGCGCGGCTTTAATTTCCGGCATTTCATGCGTTGCACTCATAAATCCCGGTGTCATGCGTTTTTGCGAAGCCTGCTCATAGGCATAACCCGCCTGCAAAACCTTGCCGTCCTGCCATTTGCCACCAATAAACGACAAGCCGATGGGCAGGCCGCGAATATCGCCCATGGGCACGGTTAGATGGGGATAACCGGCAATGGCCGCCATGCCGGTCCAGCCGGTGCCGCCAATGAACTGGTCCCCATAGACAGGCTCAATCAGAAAGGCCGGCATCATGGATGGGGTCACCAGAATATCCACCTCGTAATCGTTGAGCATTTTGTCAATCCCTTCTTCGCGGGTGGTTTTTTTCAAACGCGCCAAAGCTTCGAGATATTTGGGATCATCCAGCCCGCCCATGGAAACACTGTCGCGCATAATCCTTTGATCAAACAAAGCAAGCTCTCTTGGGGTCTTATCGTTAAAAGCGATTAAATCCTCCATGGAGCGCACGGAAATATTGTTCGGGGTGCTGGCGAGATAATCATTGAGGCTTGCCTTGAATTCATATTTCAGAACTTCAAACTCATCGGCCCACAGGGTCGGGTTTTGCTCATAATCCTCAATGTCCACAATCATCGCACCGGCCTTTTCCAGCAGGTCAAGATTTTCTTCAAATAGGGCTTTTACGCGAGAGTCATTGCCGGTGGCCACATGCAAAGCGCCAATGCGCAGGCCGGAAAGAGCGTCCGGGTTTAGTCCGGCGGTCAGATCGCTTTTTCTGGCATCGGCATGATGGGTGGCTGGGTCGTTTTCATCACTGCCGGCCATGGCGCTGGCCATCAGCGCCGCATCCATCACGGTTTTGGTAATCGGCCCGGCGGTGTCCTGGGTGATAGCAATCGGCACCACATAAGTGCGAGAGATGAGGCCAAGGGTTGGTTTGAAGCCAACCACCCCATTGGCATTGGCCGGACAGATGATCGAGCCATCGGTTTCGGTGCCAATGGTGGCCGCCGCAAAAGAGGCGGCCATGGCCGCGCCGGAACCGGAGGAGGAGCCGCAGGGAGAACGGTCAAGATAATGGGGATTGCGGGTCTGGCCGCCAATGGCGCTCCAGCCGCTAATGGAATCATAATCGCGAAAATTGGCCCATTCGGAAAGATTGGTTTTGCCAAGAATAATCGCACCCTCGGCCCGCAAATTGGCAATCAATGGCGCATCACGACCAGCGAAATTATCTTTCAGGGCCAGCGACCCGGCGGTGGTCGGCATATTGTCGGCGGTTTCGATATTGTCTTTCACCAGCACGGGTATGCCATGCAGGCTTCCGCGAATATTGCCGTCCGCGCGTTCGGCATCCAGCGTCCGCGCCACATCCAGCGCATCGGGGTTGAGGGCAATAATCGCATTGATATCGCCATTAAGGCTGTCAATCCGCTCCAGATAGGCGCTGACCACCTGTTCAGAGGTCCATTCCCCCGCCTCATATTTCGCCCTTATGGTCGCAATATCAGTGCTTTCAAGAGCCAGCGCCATTTCCGACAGCGCGGTTTTTTCTTCACTATCATTATCAACTGATAAGTCAGTATCCACGTTCACCGAGCAGGCACTGAGAACAAGCAAGCTGGAGAGGAGGGCGGAAGCAATGAGAGGGGATGAATAGCGCATGACAGTGATCCTTTGATGGCTGATGACAGAATAATAGTCTAGCGGGTTTTACAGGCTAGCGCACTTCCCGAAAACCGGTTCCCACTTTTCGGGAAGTGCTCTTGTAGAGCCGTGACCCCCGCTTTCGCGGGGGCAGGCCGCGGCTCCGGCGCATATGCGCCGTGCTCGCTGGGCAGCGCATTTGGAGATTTGAGTTGAAGAACCAGCAAGCGCGACCGCGCGTCGGCCGGTCAGGCCGCCCCGCCGGAGGCGCTTCGCGCTGCGAGGCAAAAGATGGTGAGCCCAACAGGATTCGAACCTGTGACCTACTGATTAAAAGTCAGTTGCTCTACCAGCTGAGCTATGGGCCCTCACGAAGTGAAGCGGATAGATAGGCAAAGCGGTTCGTGAGGTCAATGGCTAATATTCACCCTTAAATCGGTGCTTTTCCCCGAAAAATATTGTCTTCTTCGCAACCCGAAGCCGCTATTTGGTGCAATTTGTGCAATTCTTAGCTGTGTTTCCCGTTTTGGGCTTTTAACACCTTGATTTCTGGCGAGCTTTTTTAACCCTGGGGGTTTTCGTGACCAAGGCAGTTCTCATCGGTACCGGCAATATTGCTGCTGTTCACGCACAGGCATTGGCCTTAAACCCGCGGGTTTCCTGCCTTGGGGTGATGGATGTTAACCGTAAACGGGCGGCGGATTTTGCCAAAGCCAACCGAATCGATCGGGTTTTCGATAATCTGGACGAAGTGCTGGCAAGTGCCGAGGTGGATGCGGTTCATGTGCTGACTCCGCCCGATTCTCACCATCTGGTGGCGCTGTCGGCCTTGGCGGCGGGTAAGGCGGTACTGGTGGAAAAGCCGATTGCCGACACTGCTGATCACGGGGCTGAGATGGTGGCTCTGGCGGCGGGGGCGAAGGTGCCTTTGCGCACCAATCAAAACTTTGTTTTTCACCCGACCCATTTGAAATTGAAAAAAGCACTGGGGGAAAATCGCATTGGCCCTGTGCGCCGGGCCCATGTGAATTATATCATGCCCCTGCGCCAGCTTGCGGCGGGTCAGTTCGGCCATTGGATGTTTGCTTCGCCTTTGAACCTGTTGCTGGAACAGGCAGTGCATCCGCTAAGCCAGCTCGACGATATTATGGGGCCGCTGACATTGGAGACAGTGACGCCGGGGCCGAAAAAAGAATATGCCAATGGCATTGAGCTCGTGACCGCATGGCAGCTTGGCTTTTCTTCGCCCAAAGGCCCGGCGCAAATGCAAATCGCTTTGGGGGAGAGCTTTCACGACTGGTCATTGGAGCTGCATGGATCCGATGGCATGGCGCGGGCTGATTATCTTGCCAACAGAATGACCCTGCGCAGTCCCGGGGCCTATCTTGATGTGATTGAGGATATGCGCCTCGGGTTTGGCGAAGGGGCAAGCGCTGCCGGACAGGCTTTGTGGGAGACCGGGCGTTATTTTGCGGCGCAAGCGCGTTTGCTGAAGCGCTCCGATCCGTTTTTCCGCTCCATCCGTGCCGCTATTGATGATTTTTATCTGGCCCTGCGTGCAGATCGCCATGATTGTGATGGTGCCCGTGGTCAGCGCCTTGTGGAATTATGCGAGGCGATTGCCAGCGAAACGCCTGCCTTGCGCCGCCCCAAAGCACCGCGCCAATGGCGGGAAGATGGGGCAAAACCGGTCGATTGCGTGGTTCTGGGCGGCACCGGTTTTATTGGCCGCGCCGTGGTGGCGAGACTTGTGGCCGAAGGCAAAAGCGTTCGCGTGGCGGCGCGCAATATGGACAATCTGCCGGAAGATTTTGCCGGTGATAAAATTGAAGTAGCCAAGGGGTCTGCCAGTGACGGGGCGTTCCTTGATAAAATTTTCAAAGAGGCCAAAACCGTTATCAATCTCGCCCATGGCGGCGGCGGTGACAGCTATGAAGAAATTCTAAAAGCCATGCGCGGCTCGGCGCTGTGTGTGGCCGATGCGGCGCAAAGGGCCGGGGTCGAGAAATTGCTGTTTGTCAGTTCCATCGCCGCGCTCTATCTGGGCGATAAGGATATTACCATTCGCCATACAACATCATCAGACTTGCAGGCTGATCGCCGGGCCGATTATGCCCGCGCCAAGGTTGAAACTGAGCAGGCTTTATTGCAGCATTTCAACAGCCATGGCACGCCGATTTCCATCTTCCGGCCGGGTATTGTCGTTGGCAAAGGCTCTTCGCCTTTTCACAGCGGGGTCGGGCTTTATAATCGCGAGCGCTATTGCCTTGGCTGGAATGGAGGCCGCAATCCGCTGCCTTTTATATTGGCAGAAGATGTGGCCGATGCTCTTATCCGCGCAGCCTTTGAAGTTCCTGCAGGTAAGATCAATGGGTACACCTTTAATCTCATCGGTGATGTGCGCCTGACCGCGCGCGATTATACCCGCGCGCTTGGGGTTGCCTTGGGGCGCCCTCTGAAATTTCGCGGTCAGAATATTTATATCCAGCATGGAGGCGAGATTGCCAAATGGGTGGTGAAGAAAATCGGTGGTCGTGATGTGCCATTCCCGTCGCTCCGCGATATTAGATCCCGTGGCATGGTCAGCCCGTTTGATACGGATTTTGAAAAGAAGAATTTGCAATGGCAGCCAGTGAGCGACCGCAAGACTTTTATCGAAAAGGCCATTGAGGTGCATAAGGGGTGAAACGGATATTTCATATCT
>JALSJA010000053.1 GCA_026989615.1 Parvularculaceae bacterium
ACGCGGTTAGCTCCAAGGGGTAAAATCTACTGTAAATCGTGAAAATTGCCCTTTTAGAGGCGGTGAGGTGCTTGCCTAGGGCGGCCAGCCTGCTTATAAACCGCAAATTCCTGCTACCCGATGGAGGGGTGGGAGAGTGGTTAAATCCACCAGACTGTAAATCTGGCCGCTATGCGTACGCTGGTTCGAATCCAGCCCCCTCCACCATCTTTTGCCTCGCGGGCTATCCACGCTTCGCGTGGGCCCTCCGGCGGGGCGGCAAATGATTGCCGACGCGCAGTCGCGCTTGCTTGGTTCTTTCCATTACGTTTACGGTTGATCCGGCACTTCGCGCGGGGCAGTGAGCGCGGCGAATGGTCGCCGGGGCCGTGGTCACGGCCCTGCAAGATTTGCATTCCCAAAAAAGAAACCAGTCCATGGCAGAGGAGAGGCCTTGCAAGCTCTGTTCGGCCCGCTGTGTTAGAGCGTTTCCAGAATAAGTGGATCCTTCGACAAGCTCAGGATGAGGCCGGTTTTGGGATAAGAAGTGCTCAAAAACAAAGACTTAGAGCCCGGTTTTGATTGGTATCAAAACCGGATAGGCTCTAGCCATGGGTCTTTTGTCTCTACAAAGCTTTTTTCTGGAAGTTTTTCCGCCTTTGACAGACCGGCCATGAAGTGGAGCGGGTAGCGGGAATCGAACCCGCATATTCAGCTTGGAAGGCTGCTGCACTACCATTGTGCTATACCCGCTTTTGCCCTGTCTGGAAGGCAATGCCGATAGCTACCCGTTTATGGGCTGTTTATCAAGCGGCTATCCGCCTTGCAGCGCTCCTGTTTCTGGGAAAACCCACCGGATCCTTTCAATGCGGAGACAGATCATTTGACATATGGATCCGGTGGGGGCAGGCGTTACAGTTTCAATCCACGCAGGCGCAAGGCGTTGCCAATCACCGAGACGGAGGAAAAGCTCATGGCCGCTGCGGCTATCATCGGGCTTAGCAATATGCCAAAGAAGGGATAGAGAATCCCGGCGGCAATTGGCACCCCTGCCGTATTGTAGATGAAGGCAAAGAACAGGTTTTCGCGAATATTGCGCATTACCGCCTTGCTCAATCTTCGTGCCTTGGCAACGCCGCGCAAATCGCCCTTGATAAGGGTGACACCAGCGCTTTCCATGGCCACATCGGTGCCGGTGCCCATGGCAATACCAACATCGGCTTGCGCCAGCGCCGGGGCGTCATTGACCCCGTCACCGGCCATGGCAACCATCACACCTGTTGCTTGAATCTCGCGGATGATACGATTTTTATCTTCCGGCGAGACATCCGCATGGACTTCGTCAATGCCGATCGTACGGGCAACCGCTTCGGCGGTGGTTTGATTGTCGCCGGTGAGCATGACGATACGCATGCCGGCCTTGTGCAATTCATCAATCGCTTCCGGTGTGGTTTCTTTAATCGGGTCGGCAACACCGATAATGCCCGCAGCTTTGCCATCAACCGCGACAAACATCACGGTCTGGCCTTCGCGACGGAAATGATCGGCACGTTCGACCAGGCTTTCGTCAAAGGCGTTAAGCCCTTGCATCATTTTACGATTGCCAATGGCGACTTTTTTGCCGTTTACATCGGCAACCACCCCTTGGCCGGTTACGGAGGCGAAGTTTTCGGCTTTGGGAATGGTGATGCCTTTGGCTTGGGTACCTTTCACAATCGCTTCGGCGAGGGGGTGTTCGCTGGAGCGCTCAACGGCGGCAACCAGGCCCAAAAACGCTTCTTCGGAAAGACCTCTTGGTTCGACCATAACCAATTCAGGCTTGCCCATGGTCAAAGTACCGGTTTTATCGACCACTAGCGTATTGACCTTTTCAAAATTTTCCAGCACTTCGGCATTTTTGATCAGCACACCCGATTGTGCGCCCTTGCCGGTACCAACCATGATCGACATCGGGGTTGCCAGACCAAGGGCGCAAGGGCAGGCGATGATCAACACCGCTACCGCATTGACAATGGCATAGGCCATGGCCGGGGCAGGGCCAAAAATTGACCAGATGATAAAGGTGACAATGGAAACCAGAACCACCACTGGCACAAAATATCCCGATACCGTATCGGCAAGTTTTTGTATGGGCGCACGCGAGCGTTGTGCCTCGGCAACCATTTTGACGATTTGCGCCAGCATGGTGTCCTGACCAATACGGGTGGCTTTGATGATTAGCGCACCGGTGCCGTTGACGGTGCCGCCAGTGACATTGTCGCCGGGGCCTTTACTGACCGGGATGGATTCACCGGTAATCATCGATTCATCGACGCTGGACTTGCCTTCGACAACCTCGCCATCAATCGGAATTTTTTCCCCCGGACGCACCCGCAAATGATCGTTCAAATGCACATTGTCGACCGGAATGATCTCTTCCTTGCCATCGGGCAAAATCCGGGTGGCTTCTGGCGGGGCCAGTTCCAGCAAAGCGCGAATGGCTCCATTGGTTTGACTGCGGGCGCGTAATTCCAGCACCTGACCCAGCAACACCAATGTGACAATAACCGCGGCCGCTTCGAAATAAACCGCTACTTCACCATTTTCGTTGCGAAAGGATTCCGGGAAAATATCGGGAAATATTATCGCCACGGTGGAAAATATATAAGCAACCCCGACGCCAAGACCGATCAGCGTGAACATATTCAAATTCCAGCCATTCAAGGATTGCCAGCCACGAACGAAAAACGGCCAGCCGCCCCATAAGACAACCGGCGTTGCCAGGGCAAATTGAATCCATTGTCCCCAACCTTTGGGGAATAATCCTTCAAACGACCAGCCGGGAATATATTCGCCCATAACAAAGAAGAGCAGGGGAATGGATAAAACAGCTCCAACCCGGAACCGGCGGGTCATGTCATCCAGTTCGGAAGTGTCTTCTTCTGTATCAAGGGTGATGGTTTCCGGCTCCAAAGCCATGCCGCAAATTGGACAGCCGGAATTTTTGACATCCCGCACTTGCGGGTGCATGGGGCAAATCCAGATCGTACCCGTATAGCCTTCGGGCACTTTGTCATATTTACCATCATCCTTGCCGTCATCTTTGTCGCCACCGCCATGGCAGCAATCATGGCCGCCTTTGTCGTGCCCGCCATGCTGGTCATGATCTGCATGTCCCTTATGGGCACCGTGATCATGGGCGGGCTTGACATTGTCATCATTATGACAGGCAGCGTGCGGATCGGCTTCGTTATGTTCCATTTTCTTGTCCATGGGAAGGATACCTTATATTTGGATTACCGCGATTGAAGGATCGGTATTGAAAAAGATGTGCGGGCGGGGTGAGAGAGCCATCAGCTTCCCACAAGTCATTTTTTTGGCATTGGTTTTTCAGGCAGCTTTGTCCCGGTTGAAAAAATTATAAAGCGGGACAAATAGCAGCGCGATATACCAGCCATAAAGATAGGTTTCGACAAGGCCAATCACCATGCCGGTCATGCTGCCCCATTCAAATCCGGGTAGTAATTCCTGCCAGGCCCGGTGCATATGCAGGTTTTGCGGGGTAAAAGCACCCCATAACATGCACAGCAAAAAGCTGATGACCAGAAAGATCGATAGGCTATGTCCAAGTGGTCGTAGTCGCATGATATATCTCCTTTTGATTGCGGCCAAAAGATTTCACTACGCAACTCAAACGCACGTCCTCCATCGCTGTGGGACAGGGGATGATCTTGATGGCGGGTCATGCAGGCGGCCATCAAGTGCCGCCTGCATGTGGATTGGTTTTGGCAACCAGACCTAGAGCACTTCTGCGAAAAGTGGGTCCTTCGACAAGCTCAGCATGAGGCCGGTTTTCGGATAAGAAGTGCTCAAAAACAAAGACTTAGAGCCCGGTTTTGATTCAATCAAAACGAAAAAAGGCTCTAGTGCTGATGGTCTTTTTTGTCGCCCATCATATCCATGCCCATAGCTTCCATCTTGCAGCTATGTTTATCACCACCATCGGCCACGCATTCCTGTACCTTGTCATGCATGGCTTTCCATTCCGGCACATATTCCATACATTTTTGATGCATGGCCTTTTTCTTTTCATGTTTGGCTTTCATCTCGTCTGACATCATGGAATGATCGCCGCCCATTTTATGATCGCCATCCATTTTATGGCCGCCCATTTTATGATCGCCATCCATTTTATGGCCATCCATTTTATGGTCGCCGCCCATCATCTCGCCGGACTCCATTTTTGCCTTCATTTTGGCTTTCATTTTGTCGTGCATTTCGGTGCATTTGACGCGGATTTCATCATCGCTGAGACCATCAAAGCTCATCATCGACATATCCATGGAGGCTTTTTCGGCCATGGAGCCATTTTTCATGTCGCCCATTTCCATGCCGTCCATGGCCATTTTGTCTTTTTCCATTTTGGCTGCCATCATTTCTTCTTTGGCAGTTTCATTGCCGGTGCTGGCATCGGCTTTGGACCAAGGATTTGGAATGCTTGAGCAGGAGCTTAACAGCAGTGCCGCCGTAAGAATGGCTGTGCCGCCGATGATCTTGCGTGTGGTTGTTCTTGAAATAGTCATGTTGCATGTCTCCTTTGGATGTTTTTAAAAAAATTCATACGCTACTGGAACTGGTCGGGATTACCGATAATTTAGTGTATCACAGCTGCATCCCGATCTCGTGCTAAATTTTCGTTTAATGTCCTTCCCCCTGCTTTATCGGTGCTGAAGACCAATGAATGTGGGCTATACGCCAACCATTTTCGGTTTTTTTCATAACCATGGTCTCCATCATCCGATTATTGATCTCCCGGTCATTAAAACGCCCTTTCATGGTCATTTCGGAGATAACCAAGGCAAGATTGTCATCGACCATCACATCGCGGTTGATGAGGGTGGTGTTCATAGCCTTGGTGTAGGTCATGTCCGAGGGCATGTGGTGGCCGGCATATTGTTCAAAAGAGCGCTCGGCCCCGCCGCCTTCGGCGAGAATGACATCTGGCATCAAAGCCTGCTCAACCCCATCCTTATCGCCGTTGCGTAACGCTTCGTGATATTCATCGGCCAGTTCGGTTACCAGATTAACAATCTCGGCATCGGCGCCCGCGCTGACAACATCACCGGCCTTGTTTTTGGTTGCGCTGCTATCCGGCTTGTCGTGATGACCATCGCTATTGTCATGACCTTCGGGCACGACAGGCATGGTCTCTTGCGTCATATCCCCATCATCATGGGCATGGCCGTCATCAGGATGATCGTCCTTTGCTGCCATGGGGGCAGTGTCTTCTTCATCACCATGACCATGGGGGGTTGCGTCA
>JALSJA010000054.1 GCA_026989615.1 Parvularculaceae bacterium
GGTGGCCAGCGAAAGCGCTTCGAGTGATGCTGCGCCAGAAGCGGCAAGTGAAAAACCGGCGGAAGAAGCATCGGCGTAAAGCCTGTTCTTTTTTCGGGATTTTGGAAAGCCACCCTGCGCCCTCCTCATAGCGGGAGCCAGCGCGGGGGATTTTCTTAAAAAAAACTTGAAGTAAAAGCACGGAAAGAGCCCCGGATTTGAAGGATGTCAAAACCGAAAAGGCTCTAGAGCACTTCCCGAAAAGCGGGAACCGGTTTTCGGATAAGAAGTGCTCAAAAACAAAGACTTAAGAGCCCGGTTTTGATTGGTATCAAAACCGAAAAGGCTCTAGAAGATTTAGGAAATTGCGTGCGGGCAAATGTTCGGCGCGCCCTTTGATAAAAGGAATTTAAGGAGTTTAAGACAATGGCTGCAATTACAGCTGCACTGGTGAAAGAACTGCGCGAGAAAACAGGCGCCGGCATGATGGACTGCAAGGCCGCCCTGAAAGAAAATGACGGTGATATGGAAAAGGCGGTTGACTGGCTGCGCAAGAAAGGCCTCTCCAAGGCGGCCAAAAAAGCGGGACGTACGGCCGCCGATGGTCTTGTTGCGGTGGCGGTTGCCGAAACTGGCAATGGGGCCAAAGGGGTTTTGGTGGAGGTCAATGCCGAGACCGATTTTGTCGCCCGCAATGAAGTGTTCCAGAAAATGGTTGCCAGTATTGCCGACGAAGCCCTTGCGGTGGATGGCGATATTGATGCCCTGCGCGGCCGCGCTTTTCCCGGTGGTAGTAAAACCATTGACGAGCATATCACGGCTATGGTTGGCACCATTGGCGAGAATATGAGCTTGCGCCGCGCCGCGGGTGTTGCTGTGGATAATGGGGTTGTTGTGCCTTATATCCATACCCAGATTGCCGATGGCATGGGTAAGATTGGGGTATTGGTTGCGCTGAAATCAGATGGTGACAAAGCGACCTTAAAAGCGCTGGCCCGTCAGATTGCCATGCATGTGGCCGCGACCCGTCCTTTGGCGCTGAATATTGCTGACCTCGACGCTGCTCTGGTGGAGCGTGAGAAAAATGTTCTTGCCGATCAGGCGCGGGCGTCTGGCAAGCCTGAAGCCATTATCGAGAAAATGGTCGAAGGTCGTCTGCGCAAATATTATGAAGAATCGGTTCTCATGGAGCAGATCTTTGTGATGGATAATGAAACCAAGATCGGCAAGCTGGTCGAGGGGGCCGCCAAAGATGCTGGCGCACCGGTTGAACTTATCGGTTTTGTCCGGCTGGAGCTTGGCGAAGGCATTGAAGTCGAAGAAGGCGATGATTTTGCTGCCGAAGTGGCCGCCATGGCCAAGGCTTAACCGGCCTTGTAATCAGGAATGAGTAGCAAGCGCTTTGCTCCTTTTTCGGGGGCAGGGCGCTTGTTTCGTCTGGGGGCCCTGAAAAGGCCGCGCTTTTGCCCTTCGCTGGTGCTGGTGCTTCCCATTTTGGCCGCTTTTTTAAGGCAAAGCAGGCTATGAGAGCGGTCAAAACAGGTGTAGGGAAGGGGCCCTATGGGCAAAGCCATTTTTACTGTAGGCAATGGCTGTAAATTCAGGAGTTTTAAATCACGTGGCAGACAATACCTCACCCTTAAAATTTCGCCGGATACTCCTCAAAATTTCCGGTGAAGCCCTGATGGGGCCGGAACAATTTGGCCTGCATTTGCCGACGGTGGAAAAAATCGCCAAAGACATCAAAAAAGGGATTGAACTTGGAGCGCAAATCTCGCTGGTCATTGGCGGTGGCAATATTTTCCGGGGATTGTCCATGGCCGATAACGGTATGGAGCGCGCGAGCGCGGATTATATCGGCATGTTGGCAACGGTGATGAACGCTTTGGCCATGCAAAACGCTCTGGAACAATTGGGTGTGCAGACCCGGGTGATGTCGGCGATTGAAATGACATCGGTGTGCGAGACCTATATTCGCCGCCGCGCTTTGCGCCATATCGACAAGGGGCGGGTGGTGATTTTTGCGGCCGGTACCGGCAATCCATTTTTTACGACCGATACGGCAGCGGCGTTGCGGGCCGCCGAAATTGGTTGCGATGCGTTGTTCAAAGGCACGCAGGTTGATGGCGTTTATTCCAATGACCCCAAAACACATGCCGATGCCAAGCGGTTTGACAGACTTAGCTATCATGATGTGTTGAAACAGGATTTGCGGGTTATGGATCAGGCGGCGATTTCATTGACCCGGGAAAATAATATCCCGATTGTTGTTTTTGCTTTGGCCAAAAATGGTGGTGTGGTTGGCGCGATTAGCGGCGAGGGGCGTTATACGGAAATTAGCGACCAGTAAATATTTTGAACATGGCGCATGATACCAGTCCTCATGAGCCAGCTATAAACAAGCAAGGAGTATATAAGATGGCGGATAACAGCCTTCCCGATCTCAATGAATTGGAGCGCCGGATGGAAGGCGCCCTAACGGCAATGAAAACCGAATTTGGTGGCCTGCGAACAGGACGGGCCAATGCCAGCCTGCTGGAACCGGTCATGGTTTCGGCCTATGGGGCGGAAATGCCGCTCAATCAGGTGGCGACGGTGAATGTGCCGGAGCCGCGTATGTTGTCTGTTGCCGTGTGGGACAAGACCATGGTTGGCGCAGTGGAAAAAGCCATTCGTGATGCGGGGCTGGGGGTGAACCCGATCACTGACGGGCAGACAGTGCGCGTGCCGATGCCGGCTTTGACCGAAGAGCGGCGCAAGGAATTGACCAAGGTTGCGGCTAAATATGCTGAAGCGGCGCGGGTTGCCATTCGCAATATTCGTCGTGATGGTATGGAAGCGGCCAAAAAAGCCGAGGGGGTTTCCGAAGATGATCAAAAGAAAGCGTCCGAAGATATCCAGAAGCTGACGGATCAATGGGTCAAGGCCGTTGATGAAACATTGGCGCAAAAAGAAGAAGAAATCATGCAGGTTTAAAACCTTGATTGCGTTGAGATAAAACAGATGAGCAAGCCCCGTAACATAATGCTGCCCAATATGCCGGCGCCGGACCGCTTGCTTGAGCGTGCGACGCAGCAAAGCGAGTTGCAAGGTGGTGGCAATATTTTGCGCCATGTGGCCATCATCATGGATGGCAATGGTCGCTGGGCCAAAGCCCGCGGGCTTGATCGCGAAGAGGGGCATAAAGCGGGGGTTGAAGCGGCCCGTGAGATTATGATGGCGGCGAAGGATATTGGCCTTACCCATTTGACCCTTTACAGTTTTTCAACCGAAAACTGGCGTCGGCCAAAACGCGAAATCTCCTATCTGATGTCCTTGATGCGGCGTTTTATCGACAAGGATTTGAATCGGCTGATCAAAGAAAATATCCGGGTACGGATTTTGGGCGACCGCAAAGCGCTGTCTGATGATTTGCGCATGCTGGTTAATCGCGCTGAAATCGCCACAGCTAAAAATACCGGCTATGTGTTACAGATTGCGTTTAATTATGGCTCGCGCAATGAGATTGCGCGCATGACCCGGAAAATTGCCGAGCAGGTGGCAGCGGGCAAAATATTGCCTGACGATATCGATGAAAATATGGTGGCCGGGTTTTTGGATACGGGCGATGCGCCAGACCCGGATCTTGTTATTCGCACCAGTGGTGAAATGCGCATCTCCAATTTTCTTTTATGGCAAGCGGCCTATTCGGAGTTTTTGTTTCTGGATGTGCTGTGGCCTGATTTTAATCGGGAGGTGTTTATGGCGGCGATCGAAAATTATCGTGGTCGTGAGCGCCGCTTCGGGGGACGAAAAGAGGATTAATGCCGAGCCGCAATCTGCAATCGCGGATTCTTGCCGCCTTTATCATTGTGCCGATTGTGGTGGTCGCCACTTGGTTCGGGGGGGTGTGGTTCTCGGCATTGGTGACATTTGGCGGCGTGTTGATGATTTTTGAATGGAGCCGTCTGGTGGAACGGGCCGAGTTTTCGCTCGGATTTTATGCCCTGACCCTGACGGCCATTCTTGCTTTGTCACTTGCCGCCATGGGCAAATATGACCTCTCTTTATGGGTCATTTTCTGGGGTGCTGCGGTTGCGGGGCTGGTGGAGGCCATGCGCAAGGGCCGTGTATATTGGGCGCTGATGGGGGCTTTTTATATCATTTTGCCTTGTGTGATCCTGCTATGGTTGCGCAATGATCATGAGCATGGGCGCTATATTGCCTTTTTCACTTTTGTAGCGGTGTGGCTGACCGATATTGGGGCTTATGGCTTTGGCAAGACCATGGGTGGCAGATTACTGGTGCCGAAACTGTCCCCCAACAAGACGTGGTCCGGGGCGATTGGCGGGGTTGCTTGCGGGGCGCTTGGGGCGCTGTTGATAACGCTTTTGTTCCAGAAAAACATTCCCGTGCCAGCGGCGCTTTTTATTGGTATGCTTATCGGCATTATGACGGTG
The DNA here is from genome assembly GCA_026989615.1 of Parvularculaceae bacterium. Lineage (GTDB taxonomy): Bacteria > Pseudomonadota > Alphaproteobacteria > Caulobacterales > Parvularculaceae > S012-90. The sequence goes on from JALSJA010000054.1 coordinate 4,419, forward strand.
CTTGGGGATATTACGGAATCGGCAATCAAGCGTCATTTTGGCGTCAAGGATGCCAGCGGGCTTATTCCCGGTCATGGGGGTTTGCTGGACCGGGTCGACGGGATGATTTTTGCGGTGTTTATGATGGGCGCTTTTATGCTGTTACATGACTTTAGAACGGGGGTGCTTTGAGGATGAAGGCCGATGTTCTAAAAACGAACGCGCTTCTTGCCAATCAGGCGGGACAAAGGCGGCTCAGTATTCTTGGTGCCACGGGGTCGGTGGGTGTCAACACGCTTGATCTGATTGCCCATAATAACAAGATTGAGCCGGATTCGCTGAAGATTGTGGCGCTGACCTCCAATAAAAATGCGGAGCTTCTGGCGCGTCAGGCGATTGCCGCCAATGCCGAATTTGCAGCGATTGCCAATCGCGACTTTCTACCGCAGCTGCAAGAGGCTTTGGCGGGCACCGGTATTCAATGCGGCGGTGGCCCGGAAGCACTGATTGAGGCTGCCAGCATGGAGGCCGATTGGGTGATGGCGGCGATTGTCGGCGCGGCGGGTCTGGAGCCGGTTTTGGCGGCAGCAAAAAGTGGCGCGGATATCGCCATTGCCAATAAGGAATGTCTTGTCTGTGCCGGGGATTTATTATTGTCGGAAATGAAAAAATCTTCCGGCCGTTTGCTACCGGTTGATTCAGAGCATAATGCGATATTTCAGGTATTTGATTTTGAGCGGCCCCATCGGGTGACAAAGCTAATTTTAACAGCGTCCGGCGGACCATTTCGCGAATGGTCCTTGGCGCAAATGGCTGACGCTTTGCCAGCGCAGGCGGTGGC
>JALSJA010000055.1 GCA_026989615.1 Parvularculaceae bacterium
TAAATGGGGCGGGGTGTCGTTTCTCGCGTCATCCCGGGCGCGCTGCAGCACGCCAGTGATGCGCCGCAGAACCGGGACCCTGCTCAGGTCCTCTCCGTCCTGATAGAGCACTTCCCGAAAAGTGGGAACCGGTTTTCGGATAAGAAGTGCTCAAAAACAAAGACTTAGAGCCCGCTTTTGATTCCATCAAAACCGGGCTCTAGCTCAGTTATTTTTGTTGAAAGATTTGAAAACGAACTTCTTTTACAATCCGTGGCTTCTTCCGGAGATGGGGTCCCGCTTGCGCGGGGATGACTGGAATTAAAGCTGCTTCCCCCACCTCTCCCTTTGAGAGCGGTGGGGGAAGAAATTACTCCCTAACCCCTATTCAACCGGATTACCGTCCTCATCAAGCTCGACAATCGGCTTGCCAAAGGCCTCAAGACCCTCAAGGATTTTCTCCTTGTCGCCGACCACTACGGTAATCATCTCGTCAAGCTGGAGATGTTTGGCCGCCAATGCGTCGATCTCCTCCTCGGTCATATTGGCAAGGATTGCTTTTTGCTCGTCAATAAAACCGTCCGGCAGGTCATAGGTGAGAATATTGGACAGGAATCTCAACTTCTGGAACGGGGTTTCATAACGCCGCGCATCACTTTGGCCGATGGAGCTTTTGGTAAAGGCCAGTTCTTCCGGTGTGATACCGCTTTCGGCATAAGTGCTGATTTCCTTATAAAACTCGACCAGCGACTTATCGGTGACATCAGAGCGCACACCGGCCTGCGCCGTGTAACGGCCAGAATCTTCATCGCCGGTAAAGTAAGAGCGCGCCCCATAGGTATAGCCCTTGTCTTCGCGCAGATTGATATTGATACGGCTGTTAAAGGCTCCGCCCAGCGCATAATTCATGAGTCCCGCCCGATAATATTCACCGGTGGCATCATAGGTCAGCGCCCGCTTGCCAATACGAATTTCCGATTGCGCAGCCCCCGGCTTGTCCACCAGATAGAGCGTGCCAACGGCAAGTTCCGGCATTGGCGCAATTTTGGCTTCGGCCACCGGCTTGGCTTCCCAGGCTTCAAACACAGCCAGTTTCTTCAACATCTCGTCTTGCGGCACATCGCTAACCGCAATCACCGAGCCAATCGCTGCCGAATAATTATCGGCGTAAAACGCTTTGACATCCTCAAGGGTAATCCCCTCAACCGTCTCTTTGGTGCCAAGCCCGCTATAGGCAAAGCTGTTATCGGCTCCATAGAGCAATTTGCGCAAAACATCGGAAGCCACATTGCGAGCCTGCTTCTTGTTAAACTCAATGCCTTGCAAGGTCTGATCTTTCACTCTGGCAAAATCATCCTCGGAAAAGGCCGGCATCAATAATTTCTCAGCCGCAATCGCCAAAGTCTCATCGAGATTTTCCGAAAGCGAACGAATGGTCATGGTCGTAAAGCTGTCACCGGCGGAAATGGAAATCGAGGAACCCAGCTTGGCCAGACGGTTGGACAAATCTTCCTTGGACGATTTGACCGTCGCTTCATTGAGCATATCGGCCGTCATGCTGGCAAGGCCCAGCTTGTCAAGGCTCTCGTTTTTCTGACCGGTTTCAATCCGCAATGAAATCGCTGTCGTCGGCGTCTCATCATTGACGGCCCCCAGCACTTCAACCCCATTGGCCAGCTTTGCCCGCCACATTTCAGGCAGTTTCACCACCGGATTTTCGCTACCCGCCTTTGGCTGCACAGAGCGGTCAAAATCATCCTTGGCAATCCGCAAATTCAAATCGGATTCCTTGGTCTCGGCATATTCCGGCAGCACCCGTTCCGGCGGCGTGAAATTATCCGGCGCCGCAATCATTTCAAGCTGCCCTTCCGGCACAATGCTCATGATAACCGCCGGCTTGTCCTTGATATATTTTTCATAAACCCGAATGACATCATCCTTGGTGACACCCTGATAGCGGGCAATGTCCTTGCCGATATAATTGGGATCACCTTCAAAGGTCTCATAGGCCGCCAGCTGGCTGACCTTGCCGCGCACGCTTTCGAGACCATAAATCATATCAGAAACAATACCGGCCTTCACCCGCTCAAGATCATCATCTTGAACGCCGCGCGTTTCAAATTCGGCAAAACTGTCACGGGCAATTCTTTCCAGATCGGCAAGATTGGCCCCCTTGGCCGGATTAGGCAGGGCCAGCACCGTAAAGGTGCAAGATAATTCACCACAGCCATGCCCCGCACTGGCCTGCACGGCAAGCCCCTGTTTGACCATATTTTTGTAAAGCAGCGAAGTATCCCCAACGCCCATAATATCCATCAGCACATCAAGCGGCGCTTCATCCGGGTGACGCGCCTCCACCGTCGGCCATGACATATAAAGCAATGGCAATGAAACATTATCTTCCATGGAAATATAACGATCCTGATCAAGGCTGAACTCTGGAGCCACCGGCTTGTCCACGTCAGGACCACGGGGAATAGAACCAAAATATTTGACCACCCATTCAAGGGTTTGTTGCTCATCAATATCACCACCAATAGTCAAAGTCGCATTGTTTGGACCATACCAGCGCAGAAAGAACTTTTTGAGGTCATTCACATTTACCCGGTTCAAATCCTCAATATAGCCAATGGTCAGCCATGAATAAGGATGGCCATAGGGATAAAGCGCGGCATTGACCCGCTCGCGCAGCAGGCCATAAGGGCGATTATCATAATTCTGGCCACGCTCGTTTTTCACGGTCTCACGTTGCACTTCAAACTTCTCCTGCGTCACCGCCGGCAATAGAAAACCCATGCGATCCGCTTCCAGCCAAAGTATTTTCTCCAACTGATTGGCGGGCACCGTCTCGAAATAATTGGTGCGGTCGGTATTGGTGGTGCCATTCAACGTGCCACCGGACTCGGAAATGATTTTGAAATGCTGCTCATCACCGACATTTTCCGAGCCCTGAAACATCATATGCTCAAAGAAATGCGCAAAGCCCGATTTACCGATTTCCTCACGGGCCGAACCCACATGATAGGTCACATCCACATGGACCAGCGGATCGGATCGATCCTCATGCAGCACGACGGTGAGGCCATTATCAAGAACATATTTTTTGAAAGGAATAACAATATCACCATCATCGGCGCTCACCGTTTCAACGAGCGTAACCCCGGCAGGAAGATTGACCTGCTCTTTGGCGCTGCCGGCATTTTCCGGAAAATTGGCACAAGCGGTAAGTGCGCTGGCCCCGAGCAGAAGAGCGGCAAAACCGAGTGTCCGACCGATTGTTTTCGTAATTTTCATAATGTGCCCCATGACTTGCTTTTGAGAAGACTTGTATTTTTCGCGAAGTCTAGGGTGCCTGCCCCATGGTGCAAGCCATTCTTCCTTACATTTTGGTGAATTTGGCTGGTGGTCCTGTTACAAAGAACGAACCATAGTGATATCGCATCTCTTGGCATGGGGGCCGCTATCGGTCTCGGTAAACCCCGCTTTGCGGTAAAGGCCGATAGCCTCTTTCAGCACGCTGGCGGTCTCCAGTTCCATCACCGTAAAGCCCATAAGCTTCGCCTGCTCTATGGCCCGATCAAGCAAAAACTGCCCCAGCCCCTTGCCTCTCTGGCTGGGATGCACAAACATTTTCACCAATTCGCATATCTTGTCTTCTTTTGCCTCGCGGCGCGTAGCGCCTCCGGCGGGGCGGCGCATGTGCGCCGACGCCCGGTCGGGCTTGCAAGGTAGCTTTCCGGCCTCGCGGCGCGTAGCGCCCCTCATCTTGAGGAGCCGCTGCAAGCGGCGTCTCGAAGGATCCCGGCTAATCAGCCCGAGGGTGGCGATAATCCCTTGGCCCGGGGCCTCAATCACCTCAAACAGGTCGAAATATTCCTCGACCCTGTCCAGCCCCTGATCGGTATTTTCCGGGTCTGGCGGCAAGCCATATTCCCGCAAAATCTCGTAAATCAGGGCCGTTATGGCCGGACCATCCTCATTTCTGGCCGCCCTGAGCGTATAATCTTCGGGTAGTCCGGCCATATCATCCCTATTGGCCAAAAGCCGCCCCGCCCGCATAGCGCGCCACAGGCCCCAGTTCCTCTTCTATCCGCAACAACTGGTTGTATTTGGCGAGCCGGTCCGAGCGCGCCAGCGAGCCGGTTTTGATCTGGCCGCAATTGGTGGCCACTGCGAGATCGGCAATAGTCGCGTCCTCGGTCTCCCCGGATCTGTGTGACATGACGGCGGTGAAGCCGGCCTTATGGGCGGTCTCTACAGCCGCCAGCGTTTCGGTCAGGGTGCCGATCTGGTTGACCTTGATGAGGATCGAATTGGCACTGCCTTCTTCTATCCCCCGGCGCAGGCGCTGCTCATTGGTGACGAATAAATCATCCCCCACAAGCTGACATTTATCGCCAATTTTATCGGTCAGGATTTTCCACCCCGCCCAGTCATCCTCGCCCATGCCGTCCTCAATGGAGACAATCGGATAGTCACTGGCAAGGGCGGCCAGATAGTCGGCAAAGCCCTCGGATGAGAGGCTCTTGCCCTCTCCGGCAAGCTCGTATTTACCGTCTTTGTAAAACTCAGTAGCGGCTGCATCCAAGGCAATAAATACATTTTTTTCAGGGTCATAGCCAGCATTTCTAATGGCTTTTATGATATAATCCAGCGCTTCTTTGGTGGACGAAAGCCCCGGTGCAAAGCCACCCTCATCGCCGACATTGGTATTGTGTCCGGCGCTCGCCAACTCCTTCTTGAGAGCATGGAAAATTTCTGCCCCGCAGCGCAAGCTTTCCGAAAAACTCGCGCTCCCGAGCGGCATAATCATAAATTCCTGAATGTCGATCGGGTTATCCGCATGGGCCCCGCCATTGATGATATTCATCATTGGTGCCGGTAGCAGATTTGCCCCCGTACCGCCCACATAGCGATAAAGCGGCTGGCCACAAGCTTCGGCTGCAGCCTTGGCCACAGCCAGCGAAACCCCCAAAATCGCATTGGCCCCGAGGCGCGATTTATTCTCCGTGCCATCCAGCTCGATCATGGTTTCATCTATGGCGACCTGCTCCTCGGCGTCCATTTCCACCAGCGCCTCAAAAATCTCGCCATTGACCGCCGCCACCGCCTTCTGCACACCCTTGCCCCCATAGCGTGTGCCGCCATCACGCAATTCATGGGCCTCATGAACACCCGTCGACGCTCCGGAAGGCACCCCGGCCCGACCCAACGAGCCATCTTCGAGAAT
>JALSJA010000056.1 GCA_026989615.1 Parvularculaceae bacterium
AAAAATTGCGGCCTTGATCCGGATGAATATCAGGGTTTTGCCTTTGGCATGGGGATTGATCGGTTGGCGATGCTGAAATATGGCATTCCCGATTTGCGCGATATGTTTGCGGCGGATGCCAGATGGCTGGAGCATTACGGTTTTGATGCCCTCGACCAGCCGAATCTGGCGACGGGGCTTAGCCGATAGAGCCATAAGTGATAAAAATACGGGAAAAATTACCACTTGTAATGTTGAGTGATAATAGGCTAGAAGCAAACGGGCTAAGTGATAAAAAACCTAAAGAAATTATCAGTTATTATTCGGCGGCAGGACCATATGAACAACACAATTATCTCTGAAATGGATATGTCCGATGCGGTTCTGTACCATTATGGAGCATTTCCGCCACCGGATCTTAATTATTCAAGGCTTTATAAGAAAATAGCATCTGCCACCGAAGCGATTGCGCGCTTTGATCAAATGCTCAAAAACATGCATGACAGCGAGATATTATTGTCGCCATTAAGGCGGCAAGAGGCAGTGATTTCTTCTCGAATGGAGGGGACGGTCAGTACGATGGATGAGATTTTGCAATATGAGGCTGAACTTGAGGAGGCTCCGACAGAAAGACTGGGCGCAAGGTCTGAAACAATTGAGACTTATTTATACCAATGGGCACTTAAGCAGGGACAACAAGCTCTCTCTAATGGCCAGCCCTTCTCTGAGTGGTTGGTTAGAAGTTTACATAAAGAACTTCTTTCGTTTGGGCGTGGGGCTGCAAAGTCGCCGGGAGAATATAAAAAAGAACAGAATTATCTCGCTGATCCAGGGCAGAGAAGAATAAGGTTTGTTCCCATTACCCCTGAGAAACTGCATGATGGTATTGAAAAGCTCTTTGAGTATATGAATAAAAACGAGGAACAAATTTTATTGAAGACGGCAATAAGCCACATTGAGTTTGAAGCTCTGCACCCTTTTCAAGATGGCAATGGAAGAATTGGCCGCATGTTGATAACGCTTCTTTTGTGGCACAAAGGTGTAATCGCCCAGCCGCAGTTTTATATAAGTGGTTATTTGGAAGAAAATAAGGAAGAATATATTGAGCGGATGCGCCGTGTTTCGTCGCATGGTGAGTGGACGCAATGGTGTGTGTTTTTTTTGGAAATGTTGGAGCAACAGGCAGAAAACAATTTATCTATAACCGAAAAAATACATTCGCTTTATGAAGAAATGAAGGGACCGTTTGCAGAAGCTCTTTCATCAAAGTGGAGCATTAAAGCCCTTGACTACATATTTGCAAATCCAATATTCAAAAATTCGAAACTTGTTACCGATAGCGGAATACCAGTCCCCTCTGCCCGGCGATTTGGTCGTTTACTGGAAAAACATGAGATCACAAGACTTTTGCGGCCAGCATCAGGACCACAGTCCGCACTGTATGTCTTTGAGCCACTGATGAAGCTTGTGCGGGTGTAGGGGAAGTATTTAGAATGAAATTTTCTCTTTCATGGTTAAAAAAACATTTGAATACGGACGCGTCGGTTGACGAGATTGTCGAGACGATGTTGCGTGTCGGTTTGGAGGTTGAGGCCGTCGAGAATCCGGCGGAGCGGCTCAAGGACTTTACCATTGGCCATGTTTTGACGGCGGAAAAACACCCCGATGCGGACAAGCTGAAAGTTTGCACAGTCGCGACCAAGGATGGCGAAATGCAAATTGTTTGCGGTGCGCCTAATGCCCGGGCCGGGATTAACATTGCCTATGCGCCGGTGGGGGCTTATGTGCCGGGGATCGATGTGACGCTTTCAAAAGCAAAAATTCGCGGTGTTGAAAGCCATGGCATGATGTGTTCCGTGCGCGAATTGGAAATGGGCGATGATCATGATGGCATTCTGGAAGCGCCGGAAGATGCCGAGATAGGCGCGCCGATTGCCGAGGTGATGGGGTTGACCGATCCGGTGATCGATTTTGAAGTAACCCCCAATCGCCCGGATACCAATGGGGTTGACGGGGTGGCGCGGGATTTGGCGGCGGCGGGGCTTGGACGGTTGATAACGCCGAGCGCGCCGGAGATAGAAGGGCAATTTGCCAATCCGCAAAAGATTATTCTTGATTTTCCCGAGGTGGCGATAAATGCCTGCACTATTTTTGCCGGGCGTATCATTCGCGGGGTCAAGAACGGGCCGAGCCCGGAATGGCTGCAACAGGCTTTGCTGGCCATTGGTTTGCGGCCGATCAATGCACTGGCGGATATTACCAATTATATTTCCTATGATCGTGCGCGGCCTTTGCATGTCTATGATGCGGCGAAGTTGACGGGGGCTATCGGTGCCCGCCTTGGTCGCGAAGGCGAGAGTTTTGAGGCGCTGGATGGCAAGACCTATCAGGTTGATGAGAGCATGTGTGTGATTGCCGATGAGGCCCGGGTGCTCGGCCTTGGGGGGGTTATGGGCGGCGAATATTCCGGCTGCACCAATGAGACCAAAGACGTGTTTATTGAAAGCGCCTGGTTTGACCCGACCCGTACCGCCAAGACCGGACGCAAAACGGGTATTATTTCCGATGCCCGTTACCGCTTTGAGCGCGGGGTTGATCCGCAATCCTGTGTGCCGGGACTGGAGCTGGCCACACAATTGGTTCTGGAGATTTGTGGTGGGCAGCCAGGGGAGATTGAAATTGCCGGACAGGCGCAAGTAGGGACCACGCTGATTGATTTTCCGCCATCGGAAGTAAAACGCCTGACAGGCCTTGATGTGCCGGAAGCGGAAATGAAGCGCATTTTGGAAGCGCTCGGCTTTATTGTGGAAACCGGCGGTATTTGGAAAGTGCTGTCGCCATCCTCTCGCCCCGATATAGAAGGCAAGGCGGATCTGGTGGAAGAGATTGCCCGTATCATCGGGTTTGAGGCATTGCCGTCGACCTTGTTGCCAAGGCTTGAGGATGTGACCCGACCGAAATATTCCAAAGCGCAAGATCGGGTGCGCCTTTCCCGGCGGGCATTGGCGTCACGAGGGTTTTTGGAAACCGTGTTATGGTCTTTTTGTGATGAAAAACAGGCGCGGCTTTTTGGCGGCGGGCAAAAAGATTTGATATTGGCCAATCCGATTTCCTCGGATTTAGGCGTGATGCGGCCTTCCGCTTTGCCGGGGCTGATTGATGCTTTGCGGCGCAATAGTGATCGCGGGCGCAAGGATTTGAACCTGTTTGAAATTGGACCGGCCTATAGGGATGATACGCCGCAAGGGCAAGAAATGCTGGCGGTTTGTGTGCGCATGAGTAATCCGCCGCGCCATTGGCAGGGGGCAGCGCCGCAGGCGGATCTGTATACGGCCAAAGCGGATGCGCTGGCTGTTCTGGAAAGCATTGGCGCGCCGGTGGCGAATTTGCAGGCCATGGCCAAGGCGCCGGACTATTATCATCCCGGGCGCTCCGGGGTTCTTGGGCTTGGACCGAAAAATATTCTTGCCTGTTTTGGGGAATTGCATCCTTTCGTGGCCAAAGAGATGGATATTGAAGGCCGTGTGGTGATGGCGGAAATTTTTCTGGACGCGGTACCAACCCCCAAAGCCAAGCTGACCAAAACCAAGCCGGGGCTTGAAAAATCGGATTATCAATCGGTTGCGCGGGATTTTGCATTTGTTGTGCCGCGGGAGATGGAAGCCGATAAATTGCTGCGGGCGCTTAAAGGGGCCGATAAAAAGCTGATCGCGTCTGTTGCGTTATTCGATGTCTATCAGGGCAAGGGGCTTGGGGACGATGAAAAATCGCTGGCGGTTGAAATTACCTTGCAGCCCAAAGACCGGACGATGACCGATGAAGAAATTGAAGCGGTGAGCGCAAAGATTATTCAGGCAGCGCAAAAAACCGGAGCGCGTTTGCGGGGATGATTTTGTTACCTGACTGGCAGCCCCGGCCGGTGCCGGATGGGCGTTTGCTTGAGGGGCGTTATGCGCGCCTTGTCCGGTTTGACGCGGGGCGGGATGCGGCGGCGATTTTTGAAGCCATGGGCGGCGCGCGGGCTATTGATGATTTTGCACGCTGGATGATGATTGGCCGCAATCTGACCCTTGCGTCTTTTACCGAAGCTTTGCAGCGGCGCGAGTTGGAGCAGGGTTTTGTGACCTATTCGGTATTTCCGGAAGGCGCGGAAACGGCCAGGGGGATGATTTCCTATATTCATATTCGCCCGGAGCATGGGGCAGCGGAACTGGGAGCGGTTGCTTTTGGCGACGGGCTTGGGCGATCGCGGGCGGCAACCGAAACGGTTTTTCTGCTGGCGCGGCATATTTTTGAAGATCTTGGCTATCGGCGGCTGGAGTGGAAATGCAATAATAAAAATGAAAAATCCAAACGGGCGGCTTTGCGGTTCGGGTTTTCTTATGAGGGGGTTTTCCGCAATCATTTGGTGGTCAATGGGATGAGCCGTGACAGTGCCTATTATGCGATGATTTGTGAGGACTGGCCGCGATTGAAGCCCGGCTATGAGGGCTGGTTATCACCGGATAATTTTGATGCCGATGGCCGACAAAGGGTGGCCCTGAATTTGCCGCAAATAGTTGCGTAACTTGACAAGTTTTACCAGTTCATTGCTTTACTTACTCTTCAGCGAAGTTTTGTGATTTTGGGCATGCGTGTCTGGAGTGTCAAAAATGTTATTCTATAAAGAGATCGGTGAACTGGTTCGCGCTTGTGGCAGGCCGTGGTTTGCGCAGACCTTGCAGGTCTGTTTGCAATCCGCACTGGACTATGACTATTTTCTGATGGCGCGCTATCGCAAGGGGGAGCCTATCGAGGCTATTCGCCATGATTTTCCCGATGCGCAGATAGAAGACGCGCTGGAGCGTCTTTGCAATAGCACCTATATTGCCGAGCCCATCTATCGACTGCATAATGACAATGTCATTGAAGCGGGTGTTTTCGACATGCAGGAATTGGTGGATTTTTGCAGGCCCCTGCCACAATCGATCAAAGACGATCTTGCGGATTTGATTGAAGACCAACAGGAAGAGATTGGTCACCGGACGCAGGGCTGGCCGGAATATTTGCAGGAAACATGTCTTTTGATTCCATTGCCGAAGGATAATCTTATCGCGATTTCGCTTTATGATTGTGGGTTGGAAAAGACGGAAAGGGCATCACAAATTTTG
>JALSJA010000057.1 GCA_026989615.1 Parvularculaceae bacterium
CATATCCCTATTGGCAGTTTTCCTTATCCTGCCAATAGTCTGGTTTGCTACAGGAAACCAGACTCATATACTGGCTGGCCACAAGCCGGATGAGGCATGGTTATCCGGCCCTGTTTCCGTTGCCCATACCAGCATTGCCGAAGATTGCCAGTCCTGCCACAAACAGGCTTTTCAATCGGTTACAGATGCGGTTTGTCTGGATTGCCATATCAAGCTTCCCGATCATGCCGATAAGGGGGATATGCGCATGGCAACCCCTGAAGCCGGGGTCATTGGCACGCAATTAAAACAATTATCGAATTTTCTGGGCCGACCGCCGGAGCGCTGTTCGTCCTGTCATACCGAGCACAATGGGTCTGAAGGTGTAATCCTGACAGCGCAATCCCTATGCTCTGATTGTCATATAGGCATGGATAAGCGTCTGCCGGAAACAAATATTATCAATGCCGGTGACTTTGGCGATGACCACCCTGAATTTCGTGTAACGCTCGTGGAGGTGCAGCCCGATAATGCCGAACCCCTTTGGCGAAGGGTGAGTCTGGACGAAAATCCGGTTGAGAAATCCGGTTTGAAATTCCCCCATGATTTGCATCTCGATAAAACCGGCGGTGTTGCCAATATGACGGCGGATATGCCGGAAGAATTTGGCGGACGGGATAGTCTTGAATGTGCCGATTGCCATATGCTGGATGCGGGAGGTGCTATGTTTGCCATACCGCGCATGGAGAAAAACTGTGCCGCCTGTCACTCGCTTGCATTCGACCAGATAGGCGATGAATTGCGCACCTTGCGCCATGGCAAACCCAAAGAGGTGATTGCCAGCATGCGTGATTTCTATACAGCCCAGGCCCTGCTTGAAATTACCGACAATTCAGAAATATCCGATCGCCGCAGGCCCGGTGCTGCCGCTCGCCTTGCCGAGGACAAGCGCCGCCAAGAAGCGATTGCCCGTGCCGAGCAGCGCACCAATATTGCCGTGGCAAGCATCTTCTCGGAAGGCGGTGCTTGTTATGACTGCCATAATATTATCGAGCCGGTGAACGGCAATGTTGATGAGTATGACATTCAAAAAGTGGTTCTATCCAATCGCTTTATGCCCAAGGCTATTTTTGTCCATGACGAACATGATATCGGTGAACTGGAATGTGCGTCCTGCCATGAGGCTGCTGATTCCGATAAGGCGACAGATGTGCTGATGCCGAAAATTGCCGAATGCCAGGATTGTCATGGGGGCGAGGACGCCAAGCATAAAGTGCCGTCCACCTGTATCATGTGTCATGGGTTCCATGAGGGCGACCATCCGGGGATTGTCCCGGCGCTGCGGGAGGCGGCACGGGTCTGGCCACGACGAAGGGAAGTTTCCGGCGGTCAGTAGGCTATTGCAAACTCCAGAAAAGAGAGTCGCCCAATTATTGGGCAAGTTCCTCGATACGCGCCTTGGCAGCCTGATCGGACGGGTTGAGGCGGATAATCTGGGCAAGGGCGGCTTGCTCATCCCTGACGCGCCCCAGAACCTGATAGGCGCGAGCCAGACGTTGCCAGCCCTGTAAATCGTCAGGATTTTCCTGCAGGCGCGCCGCAAGCCCTTCCACCATGCTATTGATCATGGCTGTCTGCTCTTCGGGGCTCATGGCCTCGGCGGCGGCCATCTGTTCCTGTGTAGGCCCGCGTACCGGCAAAGGCGGTGGCGGGGCCTGTTCTCCGGAAAGCTCGGCAATCTGGGCCTGCACGGCCGATAGCCATGGCGCGTCCGGGGGAGAAATTTCAATAATTTTACGCCAGCGATTAAGGGCGCTTTCATCATCGCCCCGCTGGGCTTCGGCAAGGCCAATATAAAACAGGGCCTGCGGGTCATTCTCGTCTTCCAGCAACAGATTATGGAAGATATTCTCGGCTTCCGGAATGACCATCCCTTGGCTCGCCAATACCAGCGTCTCGGCATATTCTGCGGCTATTTGGGCGTTGCGCCCGCCGGTGATTTCAATGGCTTTGCCATAAGCCGACAAGGCGCCTTCATAATCCCCGATATTGGCTTGGCTTCGTGCCAGCAAGGCCCAGCCTTCAAGGCTTTCCGGATCTTCCTCAAGGCGCTGTTTGAGCTCTTCAATCAGCGTATTCATTTCAGGATGGGAGCCGCTATCCATCGTGTTGGCACTGGCAAGATCTGTGCGCTGGCTATAGGGGGCGGCCGGTAGATCCGGACGGCCTATCTGCATATAAAAACCAGCCGCCAGCAAGGGCACGAGGCCGATCAGTGCGGCGATGAGAATTTCAGTGCGGCCGGGCATTTCCAGACGCTTCTGGTCCGAGCGCTGTTTTTGGGCGGCAATCAGACGGCGTTCAATTTCCAGCCTTGCCGCGTCTTTTTCCTCAGCGGTAATCAGCCCCGCCTCGGCATCACGATCCAACTCGAGCAGTTGGTCGCGAAACACCGTTAGATTGTGCTGCAATGCATCATCACCGACCGGATTTGTCCGAAACAAAGGCAATAGCAATATGGCCAAAACAACAATAATCAACAGGCTGGCAAGAAAAAATAACATCATGGGAAGCCATCTATCAGAGATTACCCATAAGAGGCAATAATCTTCTCTCCTGCCTTGTGAAATAGGGTAATTTGGGCCTAAACTCTCCATGTTTAGAGAGACGAACCAAGTGGGACAGGGGATCCAATGTTCAAATTTTTGGGTAGGCGTAAAAAGCCGTCATCGGGTCATGCGAAGACGGAAAATGGCGGCGGTATTGTCGAAACCGGCAAACAAGAAGAAAAATCGACAACCAGCACCGCATCGGCTGTGCCTGCGGATAATTCATCATCCGGGCATAAGACCTTTGTTAAGCAAAAAATAAAAAGGGGCTTTATCAGCCCGAAGGGAGCGATTATGTCCGGACCATTGAGCGCCAGTAAAGAGGTAGAAGAGTTCATGAGCGGCTTGCGCCGCCGCAACCCGGCTGAACCCGAGTTTCAGCAGGCTGTGCAGGAAGTTGTCGAGACGGTGATGCCTTATGTTCTCGATAATCGTCAATATTATGACAATCGCATTCTCGAGCGGATGACAGAGCCGGATCGGGTGGTGATGTTTCGGGTAAGTTGGGAAGATGATAATGGCGAAGTGCGCGCCAATCGCGCCTGGCGGGTACAGTTCAATAATTCCATCGGCCCTTATAAAGGCGGAATGCGCTTTGCCGGTGATTTGAATCTCAGCGTGCTGAAATTTCTTGGCTTTGAACAAACTTTTAAGAATGCGCTCACCAGCCTACCCATGGGCGGGGCCAAGGGCGGGGCCAATTTCAATCCCAAAGGGCGCTCGGACCGCGAAGTGATGCGGTTTTGTCATTCACTGATGATTGAATTGCATCGTCATATTGGCGAAAGTACCGATGTGCCAGCTGGTGATATTGGGGTTGGGGCGCGGGAAATTGGTTATATGTTTGGCCAGTATAAGCGTCTTGAAAACCGTTTTGTCGGGGCGATGACCGGCAAGGGGCTGGAATATGGCGGCTCGCTTATTCGCAAGGAGGCGACCGGCTATGGGGCGGTCTATTTCGTACAGAATATGCTCGAACATATTGGCGATAGTGTTGCCGGCAAGCGGTTTGTCATCTCCGGTTCGGGTAATGTGGCGACCTATGCGGCTGAAAAAATCCTGCAATTGGGTGGCAAGCCTCTGACCTTGTCGGATTCTTCCGGCACTATTCACGACCCGGCGGGGATAAGTCATGAAAAGCTGGCTTATGTGAAGGATCTGAAAGAGGTTCGTCGCGGTCGGATTTCCGAATATGCCGAAGAATATCCGGGGGCAACATTTATGGCGGGCAAAAAACCCTGGGGTGTGGCTTGCGATATTGCCTTGCCTTGCGCCACCCAAAACGAGCTTGATGTGGAGGGGGCCAAAGAGCTGGTGAAGAATAAATGTCGCGTTGTTGCCGAAGGGGCCAATATGCCGACCACCCTTGAGGCTGTTCATTATCTGATTGGAAATGGCGTTATGTTTGGCCCGGCCAAGGCGGTCAATGCCGGGGGTGTGGCGGTTTCCGGCCTTGAGCAAAGCCAGAACTCTTTACGCATTTCATGGGATGCAGAAGAGGTGGAAACACGCCTTCGCAATATTATGCGCGAGATCCATAGCCGTTGTACGCAATATGGCGAAGAAAAAGGCGGTGCCATCAATTATGTCAAAGGCGCGAATATTGCAGGCTTTGAAAAAGTGGCAGCAAGCATGGTCAATTACGGGATAGTTTAACCCCGCCAATTCAAATGCAATCAAAAAACCGGGGCTTTTTCCAAGCCTCGGTTTTTTTTCATGTCTTCTGAAAATTTTATGGACAGTTCTGGGAACCCGGCGGGCAAATTGGCGGGCCGGGCGGGAAGGTGAACTGGTTGTCGTCAATATCCGGGCGCTCCGTCAGGGTCAGGTCCTCGCCAATCCAGGGGAACCCGTAATCGCCATCATTCACTTCATCACCGGATCCTTCGGCAATGTTGAGCTTAAAAGGTGACTCGAATGGCGGTGCGCCAAAGGGGGCGGTGCGCAAATCTTCGGAGAACAGGGAAAAAGAGCGGTCAGTAAGGGCGAATGGTCCGATAATCGGCCCGTCCTTGTAAGGAATAAAGACGGCCGTATTGGGCTTGGTCAAGGAGACCGTGCTATCGCCCGAGCGAACATCAAGACCAGAATCTTCCTTGGACGGGGGGTCACGATCTTGCGCTGCCAGCATATTGGCGGCGATATAGGTCGGTAATTGTGAAGCCATCAAGGAATTATTGCCCAGGCTTGCATAACGCTGTTGTTCGAGAGCCGTGCTTGTCATATCGGCGGGCAATACATCCACCGCCCCTTCATTGTCGATGCCTTGGGCATTATCACTGGGCCCGCGCAGGATGATGAGGCTGGCATTTTGATCGTCAATCATCAGGTCATTGGGCAGGGTGATGGAGTTTTGCGCAATTTCAATGGCGCGCGGGCCGACGGCCCCTTCGATCACAGTGCCGCGAACCCCCATGGACGCAACAGGCGTGCGCAAGGTTGTCCGCGACCGTGTTGATGGCCTGCCGGACATGAAGCGAAAAGCGCCTTTGGCGACAGAGGCAATCATCTCGCCGCTATTA
>JALSJA010000058.1 GCA_026989615.1 Parvularculaceae bacterium
GGGGCAAACGCAAAAGGGCAGAAAACTTTCTTACCGAAGCCTCCACTTTGAGCATGGGTGATCTCATTGTCCATGTGGATCACGGCATTGGCCGGTTTGATGGTTTGCGTACCCTGGATGTGCAAAGCGCGCCCCATGATTGTCTGCAATTAACCTATGCCGGCGGGGATAAGCTGTTTCTCCCGGTCGAGAATATCGAATTACTGTCCCGTTATGGCAGCGAGGGCGCGACCACACAATTGGACCGCCTTGGCGGGGCCGGATGGCAGGCACGCAAATCCAAACTAAAACAGCGCTTGAAAATGATGGCTTCGCAATTGATAGCGATTGCCGCCAAGCGCTATGCCCGCGCCACAAAGCCGGTTTCCCCTCCGGATGGGGCCTATGAAGAATTTTGCGCCCGCTTTGCCTATGCGGAAACCGAAGATCAGCTCTCGGCACTGGATGATGTCATTGCCGATCTGGCCTCCGGTCGCCCCATGGATCGCCTCATTTGTGGTGATGTGGGCTTTGGCAAAACGGAAATTGCGTTGCGTGCGGCCTTTATCATGGCCATGTCCGGACGGCAGGTGGCGGTGATTGCCCCGACCACCCTGTTGGTGCGCCAGCATTTCAAAAACTTTGCCGAGCGCTTTGCCGGATTTCCCCTGCGTCTTGGGCAATTATCGCGCATGGTTTCCGCCAATGAAGCCAATAATGTAAGGGCCGGTCTAGCCGATGGCACGATTGATGTGGTCATCGGCACCCATGCGCTGCTCAGCAAACAGGTTTCGTTTCGCGATCTTGGGCTTTTGGTGATTGATGAAGAACAGCATTTCGGGGTCAAGCATAAAGAGCGCCTGAAAGAATTTCGCGGCGACACCCATGTGCTGACCCTGACTGCAACGCCGATCCCGCGTACATTACAACTTTCCATGAGCGGTATTCGCGATTTATCACTGATTGCAACACCACCGGTTGATCGCCTCGCCGTGCGCACGACAATCGGCCCGTTTGATCCGGTAATCGCGCGAGAAACCTTGCTGCGAGAGCATTATCGCGGCGGGCAAAGCTTTTATGTGGCCCCGCGCATCAATAATCTTGAAGAGATCGCCAATTTTCTCACCGAACAGGTGCCGGAAGTCAAATTTCAAATCGCCCATGGCCAAATGGCGCCGGGACAACTCGAAGACATCATGGCGGCATTTTACGATGGCAAATTTGATGTGCTGGTCGCGACCACCATTATCGAATCCGGCCTTGATGTTCCGACTGCCAATAGCTTGATTGTCCATCATGCGGAACTTTTCGGACTGGCACAATTATACCAGATACGCGGACGGGTGGGGCGCTCCAAAACCCGTGCCTATGCCTATATCACAACCGCACCCGATAAAAAAATGACCGATGGCGCGGCGCGGCGGTTGAAAGTCTTACACAGCCTCGACACGCTGGGCGCAGGCTTTACCCTTGCATCCCATGACCTTGATATTCGCGGGGCCGGAAATTTATTGGGCGAAGAACAATCCGGCAATGTGCGCGAGGTCGGGGTCGAGCTTTACCAGCATATGCTGGAAGAAGCCGTTGCAACATTGCGCGATGGCGATGGCGAGCAGGAAGATAGATGGTCGCCGCAAATCAATATCGGCACTTCCGTACTCATCCCGGAATCCTATATCAAGGATCTCGATTTGCGCATGGCCCTTTATCGTCGTCTGTCGACATTATGCGAGGATAAAGAAATTGAGAGCTTCGCCGCTGAATTGATTGACCGCTTTGGCCCTCTGCCATCCGAGGTTGAGCAATTATTGCAAATTATCACCATCAAGGATTTGTGTCGCCGGGCCAATGTCGAGAAAATTGATGCGGGGCCCAAGGGCGCGGTTATTGCCTTTCGCAAGGACAGCTTCCCCAATCCCGGCGGCCTCATAGAGTATATAACCAATAGCCCCTATGATTTGAAAATTCGCCCCGATCAAAAAATCGTTTTCCGGCAAAACTGGATTAGCGATATGGCGCGCCTGAAAGGCTGCCGTAAAATATTGGCCCTGCTCGTGGATATTGCTGAAAATCCCTAGAGCACTTCTGCGAAAAGTGGGTCCTTCGACAGGCTCAGGATGAGGCCGGTTTTCGGATAAGAATTGCTCAAAAACAAAGACTTAGAGCCCGGTTTTGATTCATTCAAAACGAAAATAGGCTCTAGAGCCTATCGCACCAATGTCAGTTCGGGACGGGGGGTGCTTTTGCCGGTAATATCTGCCGGTAAAAGCACCGGTTCGGCCAGCATGGCTTTGGCCCGTGCCAATAACATCATCATGGTCTCGCCCTCGCGTCTTTGCACGCAGGATAAAGAGAGACTGACACGAAATGGCTTACCTGCCCCGCGAAACGCCATCTGGCTTAGAACATCACGAATTTTCGCCGCCAGCCTGTCGGCGTCAGCCAGATTGGCATCGGGCATGGATATGGCCAGCAGATCTTTTTGCAATCGCCCGGCCAGATGAATATCACCGCAAAGCATCGCCCCATAGGCAGAGGCTTCGCTCAATACGCGGGACAGGCCTGCCTGATTATCTTGCCAGCCGCCAGCGCTCATGGCCGGTTCGGCCGCAAAGTGCAAAAGAATAAGCGAAAGGGACTGATGGCTGCGATCAGATTCAAGGCATTGCCGCGCCAGATGCAATTCAAAAAATGCTCGTGAACAAAGGGGTCTTGTGGGGCGCGTCTCGCCAGCCTTGGTGCCAAGGAGAAATCTTTGCCGTTTGCGAAATTTTTGATAGCGCCGGGAAATTTCGGATATTTCGGCGATAATCAACGCTTCCTCATCTTTTGGATCATAACAAAAATCAGCCCCATGGGCTATCTGGCTTCGGGTTTTGCGCTTTCCCTTTCGCATCAAAAAGGTCGGCAAATGGGCAAAGCGATCGCGCCGCCGCACCAAACGCAAAAGACCGGGGAAGCCTGCCTTGTCATCATTGGAAAAATAAATCAGCCCGTCAAATTCCGCAGCTTCCAGATATTGCACACATTGGGCCGGTGACATCGCCGCTATTATGGTGATGTCAGATTTTTCAAGGGCCGTGATAAGTCCAAGCGAGCGTTTGCCCGGCGCGCCAACAAGCAAAATCCGCAGGCGCTCTTGCTGCCCGTCGATTTCCGGCACCTTCCTGTCAAGCGCCAGCAATGATTGCTGGCGCAATCTGGTTTCACTATAGACAGCAAAATGATGTAACACTTGCCGAATAGCAGCCTTGGGCGATTGCAAAGGCAGTTGGAACAAAACAACAGCGCCATATTTATGCAGGCAAAGACGTGTGGTCAAAACCATCGACTGCAATGCCAGAAATAATACCGGCAGGTTTTGTGCTTGTAAGTCCGCACAGGCCGATAGCACAGCCTCAAGATCATGATCCCCATGGCGCAAATCAATCACGATCAAATCCGGCCGTGTCTCCGGGGGGGCGTCAACCGACCCGGAAAACTCAAACCGCATGGTCTCAAAGGGAATGATGGAAACCCGATAGGACTGGTCTTCGAGGCTCTCGGCAATAATTGTCAAATTTTGATCTATCTCGATTTTCGGATTGCCGGGGGCCGTCAGGACAATAGCGGCCAATGCTTCGTTTTGAAAATTCTCCTCCACCATATTTGTTATCGCCCTCCACCATTTGACGTGGCAACAGGGTCTTTATCGCTCCAGGCCGGACCCGGTGCGGCAACAGCATCGCTGCTGGTTAATTTCTGCCGGTTTAAACAAATATCTTCATCCCCGGCCGTTGTCCAAAGGCCTGCCTGCGCACGCTCTTCATAACAGGGCAAGGCAGCCAGAAATTCTTGTGGCATATTCAACGGTCCAGCCTCGCGATAGAGCAGGGCTGTTTGCAGGCCCACATAGCGCCAATGCCATGGCTCATAGGTATCGGGCCCGTCGAGATAGCGATTACCTTTGGGATAAGACAGAATAAAGCCATATTCCCATGCATAGTTTTCAAAGCATTGATAGGCACGATCAGAATTGCGCATCAGGCGATAATCCACATCAATATCAACAGCCAATCCCAATTGGTGCTCGGAGGTTCCCGGACGCGTCACCTTGCCGCGATGATCAATATTTTCATAGAGCCAGCTCTGGGTTTCAAAAGACCGATAGCCGGACCGCAGCGAGAGATGTTCACCGCTTTGCTCGGCACAAAAATTGATCAGCTGTTGCAATTTTTGCGGCATGGTCTGTCCTTCGGTGGAAACTTCCACCCCCAGACGAATGCTCATCTCTTCAGAATCCTTGGCCTTGCTCAAGGGAATGCCATAATCACTGGCCGCAACCAGATCGTCCGCCTTGTACTCCTGCCCAAGGGGAAATTCGATCGATACCGGGCGATTGACATCCATGCGGCGATCCCGCCCCTGATTGGCAAGATAGCGTCTGCCGCCATAGGAATCGCGGAATATTCGCCGGATATGCACATTAAGCGCTTCTGCTTCCGTAACGCGCCCCTGCGCCAGATAAACATTGGCCAGAAGACGCAGGTAAAGACTTAGCTCCGGACTATTGGAGCCCTTGGCCTGTTCCTGCGCATGGACGGCCTCAAGATAAAGCTTTTCCGCCTGTTGCAAATGCCCAAGGCGCTCATAGACCGGGCCCAGCAATAAGATGGTGTGGATAGTATCAGGATCCGCCGCACCCAATAGCGCAAGGCGGGTTTCATGGGCCGCCGCTAATAATCCGGCCGCCGCATGTTCCGCGCCTTCGACCTTGGCATAGAAGCCGCCAAGCTTGACCATATCGCCTGTAAGAGCCAGTTGAACATTCTGCGCGCCGGTCAGAATATCCTTATCGGGAAAAATCGGCAGGCTTTCCGACAAGGCATCAATCGCGCTGACAAGTGCGGCCAGATGCGGTGAGGGGGGATGGTCCGGCGAGGGTTTTTCATAGCCGGCCGCTTCATCACCCGCCTTGTCCAGAAATTCCGACAATAGCGGCACCGCCCCCTGCATATTGCCTTGGCCCAATTCCAATCGCGCAAGGGACAGCTTGACCCCGTCCAGTTCCCGCTCGGACAGGGTCGTTTTCCACTCACTCATCAGGACATCACGATAGAGCTCAATGGCGCGGCGCGGCGAGCCTGC
>JALSJA010000059.1 GCA_026989615.1 Parvularculaceae bacterium
CGGAGGATCATTTGCTGGGGCAGATCGTGCCGGTGCTGATAGTGGCGAAAAAAGCAAATTCGCTTTCGGGTCAGTTGGTTAGCGGGTATGGCCAAAGCGATGCGGTTGGCCATACCGGGGACGGGCGAGGGCTTGAAGACGATAGGGGGGTGCGTTCTTAATGCCCCGGAAAAGCGAATTGGTCATACCGCTTTCGGAAATGCAGTTTCTGAAAACCCTATGTGGCCCTCACCATGCCTATTTGCAAAAACTGGAAGCGGTCACGGATGCGCGTATCGACACCACGGATACGGGATTTTTGCTGCGCGGGGCCGAAGAGGCCGTGGGCTGGGCACGGCGCAGCCTGCTGGATATGATCGAGCGCCTTGAGGCCGGGCAATCGCTGGATATGGGGGATGTCGAGGGCGTGTTGCGGGTGCAGGAAATGCCCAAGGGGCAAAACAAGGCCAAGCCTTTAGGCACAGGAGTTAAAATGTCGCTTTCGCTGCCGAAACGAACAATAATTGCCCGCTCCAAGGCGCAGCAGCATTATCTGGATGATTTGCAGCACAAGGAATTGGTGTTCGGGGTTGGCCCTGCCGGGACCGGCAAGACCTATCTGGCCGTTGCCCATGGGGTGCAGCTTTTTCTCGATAAGCAGGTGGAGCGCATTGTTTTATCGCGCCCGGCACTGGAAGCCGGAGAGCGGATCGGGTTTTTGCCGGGGGATATGAAGGAAAAGGTCGATCCTTATCTGCAGCCGCTTTATGACGCCCTTTATGATGTGATGTCCGCAGAGCTGGTGGACAAGAAAATCGCCACAAAAGAGATAGAAATCGCGCCCCTGGCCTTTATGCGCGGGCGGACCTTAAGTCGGGCGGTGGTTATTCTCGATGAGGGGCAAAATGCGACCATTGGCCAGATGAAAATGTTTTTGACCCGCCTCGGGGAGGGCTCGCGCATGGTGGTGACGGGGGATCCATCGCAATCTGATCTGCCAGAGCGTGAAAAATCCGGCCTCGGGGATGCTTTATCCCTGCTAGAGGGGCTGGACGAGGTGGGGGTAACGCGGTTTTCCGCCGAAGATGTGGTGCGCCATCATCTGGTGGCCAAAGTGGTGGCCGCCTATGAAGCCAGAGGCAATCGCAATAAGGATAAGGCCGAATAGATGCGCCGCGAAATTATTTATGCCCTGGCTGTGGAAGCAGGGGACTGGCCGGATCAATCCATATTGGAAGCACTGGCTGAAAAATGTTTTGATAGTGTAATGACTAAGGTGATTGATGGCTTTAAGCCGGGTTGTGTCAGTATTCTCTTTACCGATGACAACCATATGCAGGCCTTGAACCGGCAATGGCGGGGGCGCGATAAACCGACCAATGTCCTGTCTTTTCCGGCGGATTTTCCGCCCCTGCCCGAGGCTGGAGCAGTCCAGCAGCCCTTGGGCGATATTGTTCTGGCCTATGAGACCTGCATGGCGGAAGCCAAGGGGCGACAAATTCCGTTTGAAAATCATTTGGCCCATTTGATCCTGCATGGGGTCATGCATCTTTTCGGGTATGACCATCAAAATGAGGCCGAAGCGATTATCATGGAAGATATAGAGCGGCGTTGTCTTGCGGCTATGGCCATTCCAGACCCATATTGAACATAAGAGATTATTTTGAAAACCAAATCCTCAAGGGAGATGATATTATGAGTGACGGTGATGTACCGTCTTCTGGTCGCCGCGATGACCAGAATGAGAAACCGGTCAATGGCGAGAGCGATGGGGGCGGGCAGATTGTCCCGCGCAAACGGAAAGGGATTTTTAGCGGGTTGTTCGGGGGCGAGCGCCGTCGCGATGCGCTGAGCCGTGCGCTGCAAAGCGGAGACGGGTTTGAGGGGCTGTCGGTTGAACGCCGGGACATGATTGAGCGGGTGTTGAAATTTGATTCCATCGCCGTTGAAGATGTGATGATACCGCGGGCAGATATTGTAGCGGTCGATGAAGATATTTCCGTTACCGAATTATTGCGGGTGTTTTCCGAGGCGGGTCATTCGCGCTTGCCGGTTTATCGGGGAGATCTCGATGATCCGCGGGGAATGATACATATCAAAGACCTTGTGGGAATTTTGGCAGATCCTAATGAAGCGGAAAACAAACATTGTCCGCTTGCGGATATTGTACGCAAGCTTCTCTATGTGCCGCCATCCATGCCGGTTACGGATTTACTGTTGAAAATGCAGGCGCGGCGTATTCACATGGCCTTGGTGATTGATGAATTTGGCGGTACCGATGGCTTGGTGACCATTGAGGATCTGGTCGAGCAGATTGTCGGCGAAATTCGGGATGAACATGATGATGAAGATGATCCGGTCTTGCGGGCCAAGGATGGAAATTCCTGGTTGGCCAATGCCCGGGTGCCATTGGCGGATCTGGAACAGGAAACCGGGCTTAGTCTGGCGGTGGAAGAAGATGATATTGATACGCTTGGCGGGTTGGTGTTTTTTCTGGCCGGGCATATTCCGGCGCGGGGTGAAATTATTCGCCATTCGGCCGGGCTTGAATTTGAAATTATCGAAGCGGACCCGCGCCGGATCAGAAAGTTGCTAATTCGGCGGATCAGTGCCGATACATAATTGAAAGTCGCTTGGGCCATGGCATTTGGAGCAAAGACAATCACGCAGATTGGGCTGCGGGTAAGATCGGCGCGAGGCTGGCGGCGCGCGCTTTGGGCTTTTGGCGGCGGTGTCGGGGCGGCGCTTTCTATGGCGCCCTATTATTTTTTACCGCTCTTATTGGTCGGGTTTTGTGTGCTTGTCTGGCTTGCGGACGGGGTCTGGCAAAACCATAAACGCAAACGCTTTGCCGGTTTTGCGACGGGGTGGTGGTTTGGCTTTGGCTATTTTCTGGCCGGCATGTATTGGATGTCGTTTTCGTTTTTTGTTCAGGCCGATCAATTTGCTTTATTGTCGCCTTTGGCTTTGTTTGGTCTGCCGGCTTTTCTCGCCTTGTTTCCGGCCTTGGCGGTGATGTTGGCGTTGAAGTTTTGGCGCAAGGATTGGCTGCGGGTTTTGGTGTTGGCAGGGTTTTATTCTGTCTTTGAATATTTGCGCGGCCATATTTTGACGGGTCTGCCCTGGAATTTGACGGCGCAGGCCATGGCTGGCAATGCCGTCCTGCCGCAAATGACTGCCTGGCTTGGCCCTTACGGGTTCGGGCTTTTGGTTCTGGTGCTGAGCGCCTTGCCGGCGGCGATGGTGACGGGCAAGGCGGGCAGGGTTGGTCTTTGGCCGGGATTGGCTTCGGGGCTGGGGTTTGCGGGTATTTTTCTTTTTGGCCTTGTGCGCTTGTGGATTCATCCGTCTACGGATAATATGAATATTGAAATTCATATTGTGCAGCCCAATATACCGCAGCGGGAGAAAATTGATTGGGATTTATGGCAACAAAATTTTATGCGCCATGTTGATCTGTCCAGACTGGATGGGAAGGGAGCGGGCGATAAAAGGCTGATTGTTATCTGGCCTGAAAATGCGGTTTCACTTTTGGCGGAAGCGACCAATGCCCGCGGGGTGATTGCGGATAGTTTGCCGGAAAATGCGGCATTGATTTCCGGTGCCGTCCGGCGCGATGCACCGAGCGCGGATAGTCGCTACTACAATTCACTTTTGGTGTTGGAGCGCGATGACGCATCTGTAAGAGATGCTTCGGGTTTTGTGGCGCCGATGAAAGTTACCGCCAGCTATGACAAGCATCATCTGGTGCCATTTGGCGAATATTTGCCGTTTTATGGTGCGTTGAAGCGGTTGGGGCTGGATGCCCTGGCCCCCGTTGCAGAAGGCTTTACGCCGGGGGAAGGCTTGCAAACGCTGGAGGTTTCCGGATTAAAATTTTCGCCGCTGATTTGTTATGAAGTTATTTTTCCCGGGCGCAGTTATAAAAAAGAGGACCGACCGGATTTTATTATAACCATTACCAATGATGCATGGTTTGGCGATACGGCCGGACCGCGCCAACATCTGGATCAGGCGCGATTGCGCGCAATCGAAACGGGTTTACCTATAATGCGCTCAGCTAATACGGGAATATCGGCGGTGATCGATGCCCAAGGGCGCATAGAACAACGGCTTGGGCTTTATCAGCAAGGAGCCATTACAACCAAGCTGCCGCAGAAAAGCGCAACACCTTTCTATTCGATCATCGGCGATTGGATTTATGGATTGCTGCTAATGGGGATTGTGGCGTTTTTGTGGTCAAGGCATTACCTACAACAAAAGATGTAGTGGCGGTGTTTGTCACTATTCTATAGCGCTATTTGCAAATCTGTCATTTTACTGTAACCAAGGCATCTCGGGATAATTTTCTATCGGAGTTTTCGCGTGGAAGGAAAACGCAAACAGCCACAATCTTCCCCACATCCAATAGATAGGCATGTGGGAATGCGCGTTCGGTTGCGACGTATGATGCTGGGTCTCTCGCAAGACAAGTTGGGAGAGGCTTTGGGGCTTACCTTCCAACAAGTTCAAAAATATGAAAAAGGCGTCAATCGTATTGGCGCCAGTCGTCTATTTGAGATTTCCCGAATTCTTGATGCGCCTGTACAATATTTCTATGACGGGTTTACCGAAGAATTGCCCATGGCGGTTGGTTTTGCCGAGATCTCCCGGGAGGGAGGGGCGATTGATGATTTTACAGAATTATTGTCGACCCCTGAAGGGGTACAGCTATGTCGTGCCTTTGCCCGCATTTCGGATCCCAAAGTGCGCCGCCGCGTGGTACATCTCATTCGCTCGCTTTCTGATGAAGATGAGGATGGCAACGAAAAGGCCTGAGATTTTGCGGGTTTTTACAGGTGGTCGGGCCTATTTTATCCCAAAAAGCGATAGACAAACAGGGTTTGCCCAGCTAAGCCTTGCGGCCATATAAACTTATCCTTATGTGTTTATCCGAAATGGCCAAAAGCAGGCGGCTTCCATTGTTCCGTTCTTTAATCTTGGTCTGTTTTGGAAAAGACGCGAACAAACCGAAGCACAGGTGCCCCTCATGAGCCAAAAGCAAAATTACCAATTCACATCAGAGAGCGTTTCCGAAGGCCATCCTGACAAGGTTTCGGACCGGGTTTCCGATGCCATTGTGGACATGCTGATCGCCATCAGGCCGGATGCCCGGGTGGCGGTTGAGACATTGACCACCACTAATCGTGTGGTTCTGGCCGGCGAGATCAATATGCATGATCCGGATATAAAAATTGAAAATGAGAAATTTATTGCCAAGGCCCGGGAAGCTATTCGCGATATTGGCTATGAACAGGACGGATTTCATTGGGAAAATGCGAAAATTGAATGTCTGATTCATGGTCAGTCAGCCCATATCGCCCAAGGGGTCGATGGCGGTGATAATCGCGAGGAGGGGGCGGGCGATCAGGGGATCATGTTTGGCTATGCGGTTGATGAAACGCCTTCGCTGATGCCGGCGCCGATTGCCCTTGCCCATGATCTCGTAAGAGCGCTGGCCAAAGCGCGCCATGATGGCACGCGCAAAGAATTTCTACCGGATGCGAAAAGTCAGGTCTCTTTGCAATATGAGGATGGCAAGCCGGTTGGTGCCAGCTCTATCGTGGTGTCTTCGCAGCATATTGCCGGTTTGAGCCAGAACGATATGCGCGAATTGGTGCGGCCCTTTGTATTGGATGTCCTGCCGGAAGGGTGGATGTGTCCGGAAGAGGAGTTTTATGTCAACCCCACAGGGGCGTTTGAAATTGGCGGGCCTGATGGGGATGCGGGTCTGACCGGGCGCAAGATTATTGTTGATACTTATGGCGGCGCGGCGCCGCATGGGGGGGGTGCTTTTTCTGGTAAAGACCCGACCAAGGTTGACCGTTCGGCGGCCTATGCGGCACGCTATCTGGCTAAAAATGTTGTGGCGGCAGGGATTGCGCAAAAATGCTTAATCCAGCTTTCCTATGCGATCGGGGTGGCCAAGCCTTTATCGGTCTATGTGGATTGCTCTGGTACGGCGCAAGTGGATGAAGCAAAACTGTCTGAAGTCTTGCAGCAATTGGTGGATCTTTCGCCGCGCGGCATTCGCGATCATTTGCAGCTTAACCGGCCGATTTATGAGCGCACGGCTGCCTATGGTCATTTTGGTCGCGAGCCGGATGCCGATGGCGGGTTTTCATGGGAAAAAACCGATCTTGTTGATGCATTGAAATCTGCATTTTAGGAGGGCGCTGGCCGATGAGCCAAAAGCCTTCGGAATTTCGCCTTTATGGGCGGGCCAAGGGCAGGCCTTTGCGGGCGGGGCAGCAGGCCTTGTTGCAGGATTTGCTGCCGCGCCTTGCTCCGGAGAGGGATGAGGTGATCGCGCATCAGGGGCCGGTCTGGCTGGAGATCGGGTTTGGCGGCGGCGAACATCTGGCCTGGCAGGCAGCGCAAAACCCCGATGTTTTGTGCATTGGTGTTGAGCCTTTCGTAAATGGTGTTGCCAAATTATTGGCGCAGATTGAGCGCGAGGGGCTTGAAAATATTCGGGTTTTGCACGGGGATGCGCGGCCCTTTCTGGCCGACCTGCCGGATTGCGCCTTGTCGCGATTATTTATCCTGCATCCGGATCCATGGCCCAAGAAAAAGCATCATAAAAGGCGGGTTATCTCCAAAAACCTGTTGGCCGATGCGGCAAGGGTGCTGAGGCCCGGGGCGGAATTCCGGCTTGCCTCTGATATTCCCGACTATATTCGCTGGTCGCTTATGCAGGTTGAGCGCCATAATCGCCAAAGTTTTGATTTCTTGTGGCAGGCAGAATGTCGCGGTGATTGGCTGGAGCGGCCCGCGGACTGGCCGCAGACCCGCTATGAGGCCAAGGCCCTGCGCGAAGGTCGGGTGCCGGTCTATTTGTCTTTTCTGCGCAGGTAATGATCCGGTGATTTGGGGGGTGACAAAGCCCTGATAGGGGCGTATAGAGGGGTTCAATTCGCATTTCGAGACCATCGGAAGCGGCCCGCGAGAGCGGCGCCGTTTTTTTGTTACCCATTGCTGTCTTCCAAGGCCTTTGTATTTTGTCCGTTATTGAAGAAAATCTTGTCAGCCTGTTGCAGCCTGTGATCGAGGATCAGGGGTTTGAGCTGGTGCGCCTTCGGGTGACCGGTAAAAAACAGGTCGTGTTGCAGATTATGGCCGAGCGTCCGGACGGTATGATGACGGCGCAGAATTGCGCTGATCTGTCACGGGTCATCTCCGGAATATTGGAAGAGGCCGATCCTATCGAGGCGGCCTATATATTGGAGGTTTCTTCGCCGGGGATTGATCGCCCGCTGACGCGGCTCAAAGATTTTGAACGTTGGCAGGGCTTTGCCGCCAAGCTCGAGCTTGTGCATCTGGTCGAAAACAGAAAGCGTTTTAAGGGCGTGTTGGCCGGGATTGATGGCGAGACTATTTGTTTCGATATTGAGGGTGAAGAAGAAACCGCGCTCATCCCTTTTCATCTTATCGCCAAGGCACAGCTAATCCTTACCGATGATCTGGTGCGCGAGTCTTTGCGCGCTGCCAAGGAAGCCGAAAAAAATTCCATTCCTGAAGCAGATATATCTGCATCACCCAAGACATGAAAACCAGAAGTTTAGAACGGAGATTTCCCTATGGCGGTTAGTGCCAATAAACTGGAACTTATTCAAATTGCCGAAGCGGTTGCACGCGAAAAACAAATCGATAAGGAAATTGTTATCGAGGCTTTGGAAGATGCTTTGTCGCGGGCGGCGCGCTCGCGTTATGGTTCCGAGACCAATGTCAAAGCGGAGATAGACCCCAAAACCGGCGAGACAAAATTATGGCGCCTGATGGAGGTGGTGGAAGAGGTGGAAAATGAAGCCGCCGAGATCACTTTGGCAGAAGCGCGCGGGCGCAATCCGGAGGCGGAAATTGGTGATTTTCTGTCCGACCCGTTGCCGCCGGTAGATTTTGGCCGGGTCGCGGCGATGGCCGCCAAGCAGGTCATCACGCAAAAAGTGCGTGATGCGGAACGGGCGCGCCAGTTTGAAGAATATAAAGACCGCATTGGCGAGATCATCAATGGCACGGTCAAGCGGATTGAATATGGCCATGTGATTGTGGACCTTGGGCGCGGGGAAGCGATTATTCGTCGCGATCAGCAATTACCCCGCGAGGCGTTCCGGCAGGGGGATCGGGTGCGTGCCTATATTATGGATGTGCGTGAAGAAACCCGCGGGCCGCAAATCTTTCTCTCCCGCACCCATCCGCAATTCATGGCCAAATTGTTCGAGCAGGAAGTGCCGGAAGTTTATGACGGCATTATCGAAATCAAAGCCGTGGCAAGAGATCCCGGCAGTCGCGCCAAAATTGCGGTGATGTCCAATGACAGTTCCATTGATCCGGTCGGGGCTTGTGTCGGGATGCGCGGATCGCGGGTGCAGGCGGTAGTGAGCGAGCTTGGCGGCGAGAAAATTGATATTGTGCCGTGGTCGCCAATTGTTGCGACCTTTGTGGTCAATGCTTTGGCACCGGCGGAAGTTGCCAAAGTGGTGATTGACGAGGAATCGGAGCGTATTGAAGTTGTCGTGCCCGATGAGCAATTATCGCTGGCTATCGGACGGCGCGGGCAAAATGTGCGTCTGGCTTCGCAACTGACCGGTTATGAAATCGATATCATGACCGAAGAAGAAGAGTCTGCCAAACGCCAGAAAGAATTTACGGAGCGCTCTGAATTATTCATGTCGGCGCTTGATGTGGATGACATGATTGCCGGCCTGCTGGTTTCTGAAGGCTTCTCACGGATGGAAGAAATTGCCTATGTGGAGCTGGAAGAGCTGGCCATGATCGAGGGCTTTGACGAGGACACCGCTGAAGAATTGCAGGCGCGGGCCCGTGACTATCTTGCCAAGGAAGCCGAGGAACTGACCGAAGAAGCCAAAAAGCTGGGGGTCAAGGATGACCTTATCGAGTTTGATGGCCTGACCTTGAAAATGGTTCTGGCGCTGGCCAAGGAAGATGTGAAATCCGTTGAAGATCTTGCCGGTTGTGCGACCGATGATCTGACCGGCTGGACCGAGCGGGTGGATGGCGAGAAAAAACATTATGACGGCATGCTGGAGGGCTTCCATATCAAAGCTGATGCGGCTGAGGAATTGATCATGCAGGCGCGCTTGCAGGCCGGATGGGTAAGCGAGGAAGAACTGGCGGCAATGTCGGGGGCGGCCGATGGCGATGAATTGGCGCAAGCCGAAGACGCGGTGGCGCCATAGGACAGCAAGGGCAAGAGGGTTTTCACTGACATGACCAATGCCCGAAAAAATACCCGGCGCTGTATTGCCACCGGGGCGCTGTTGGATCCCGAGACGCCGGCCTTGCGGCTGGTTTTAGACCCGCAAGGGCGGCCGGGCTTCGATATACGCGGTGAATTGCCGGGCCGCGGGGCCTGGGTCGGGGCGAATCCGGCGGATTTGAAAAAAGCGCTGGAAAAATCTAATTTGTCCCGTGCCTTTCGCCAAGATGTGTCGGTGCCGGAGGATGTCGAAGGGTTTATCGCTTCTGTGTGCCATCATCTGGAGCGGGCCGTGCTGGCGCGATTGGGTTTGGCCCAGCGCAGTGGCGCGCTGGTTACGGGGTTTGAGAAAACCCGTGAGGCTCTAAAAGGGTCGCAAGCGGCGCTTTTTGTTACGGCCTGTGACGGGGCTGCCGACGGGCGACAGAAATTATGCCGTGTGATTACGGCCAAAGGTGGGGATTTGCCTATATTGGGCTGCTTTACCGGGGAAGAATTATCCCGCGCCATGGGGGTGTCGAATTTCATCCACGGGGTGATAAAAAAGGGCAAACCGGCCGAGGCCATGGCCATGGAAATGGCCCGTCTTGGCGGATTTAGGGTTATTAACCCGTTTTCGGGAGAATAATGGCCACTTTCCCCTTATGGCGGGGGGTTGGGCTATGGACCATTGGCCCGTTGGGCGCTATGTGATGGCGCTCTTGATTATGCGCCGTTAAGGGGTGCAACAAGGTAAAAAGGATGTTCCCGCGATTAACGCGGCTTGGAGATTGAATGAGCGACGACGCTGATAATAACAAGAAGGAGCGCAAGCCCCTGACTTTACGCAAGACCGAAACCGGTCAGGTCAAGCAGAGCTTCTCCCACGGGCGTAGCAAAACCGTTGTGGTCGAGACCAAACGGCGGCGCATTGCCATACCCAAAAAAGGGGTTGCAGCAGACGGCAAGGACGGTTTGCTGAAAAAATCCGACGCCAAAATAGAGGTAAAGAAAGAAGCGCCCAAAGCGCCGCCCAAGAAATCTGTTAGCGAGGAGGCGGAGAAAAAAGGCGCGGTATTGCGCACCTTGTCGCCGGAAGAACAAAAGGCACGATCGGCCGCATTGGCCATAGCGCGCAAAAATCAGGAAGCGCGCAAGAAAAAAGAAGCAGAGGAGCGCGCTGCCCGTGAAAAGCGCGAGGCCGAAGAACGCAAAAAGCTTGAAGAAGAACGTGCGCGCAAAGCGGAAGAAGAAAAGAAGCGGCGCGAAGCGGAAGAATTGAAGCGCGCTGAAGAGGTTGAAAAAGTCGATCCGGAAGCCGAGAAGAGGGCGCTGCTGGAAAAGGCGGCTGATGCTTCGGCGGCTGCGGCTGCGGTTGCCGGTGAAGACGATATTGCCGGGCGCAAGAAAGTTAAGCCGAAAAAGGAAGACGGCGACATGTTGTCGCGTCTTGGGGGTCGTCTCAAAACCAAACGCCAATATGATGAAGGGGCACGGTCTAACAAGCCACGCGAAGAGACCAAGCGTCGCTCCGGCAAGCTGACCATCGCCAAAGCGCTGGAAGATGACGAGCGCCAGCGCTCGCTGGCTTCGGTGCGGCGGGCCCGGGAGCGGGAAAAAGCGGCGCGTCGCGCCCGTGGTGAAAAAGAACGGGTCATCCGCGAAGTGGTTATTCCCGAAACCATCACCGTTAGTGAATTGGCCAATCGTATGGCCATGCGGGCCGTCGAGTTGATCAAAATTTTGATGCAGCAAGGGCAGATGGTAACGGGCAGTGCTATTCTTGATGCCGATACGGCGCAAGTGATTGCAGAAGATCTTGGCCATACGGTCAAACGCGTTGCCGAGGCCGATGTTGAAATGGGTCTGGAGGGTGTTGAGGACAGGCCGGAAGACTTAAAGCCGCGCCCGCCTGTGGTGACCATTATGGGCCATGTGGATCATGGTAAAACCTCGCTGCTGGATGCCTTGCGGCAAA
Source organism: Parvularculaceae bacterium (assembly GCA_026989615.1). GTDB lineage: Bacteria > Pseudomonadota > Alphaproteobacteria > Caulobacterales > Parvularculaceae > S012-90. The sequence goes on from JALSJA010000059.1 coordinate 11,196, forward strand.
CCGATGTGGTTGCCGGTGAGGCCGGGGGGATTACCCAGCATATCGGGGCCTATCAGATTACGCTTGCCGATGATTCCAAAGTTACCTTTCTGGACACGCCGGGCCATGCTGCGTTTACGCAAATGCGTGCGCGGGGGGCGGAAGTGACCGATATTGTTATTATTGTGGTTTCTGCCGATGATAGCGTGATGCCGCAAACAAAAGAAGCCATTAGCCATGCAAAAGCCGCTGGCGTGCCAATCATTGTGGCGATCAATAAAATCGACAAGCCCGATGCCAATCCCGACAAGGTGAAAACCGATCTTCTGCAGGAAGAAATTCAAGTCGAGAGTCTCGGTGGTGATATTCAGGATGTCGAGGTTTCGGCGATTGCCAAAACCAATCTGGACAAGCTGCTCGAGGCTATTCATTTGCAGGCTGAATTGCTGGAATTGAAAGCCAATCCGGACCGGCAGGCTATGGGAGCCGTGGTGGAAGCGCAATTGGACAAGGGGCGTGGATCGGTTGCGACCTTGCTCGTGCAAAAGGGTACTTTGCGCCGCGGGGACATTCTTGTTTGCGGTGCGGAATGGGGCAAGGTGCGCGCCTTGAATGATGATCGCGGTAATCGTGTCGATGAAGCCATCCCGTCCATGCCGATTGAGGTTTTGGGTTTAAGTGGCGTGCCGGAGCCGGGGGACCAGTTTGCGGTTGTGGATTCAGAAGCGCGGGCGCGGGAAATTGCCGAGTTCCGCCAGCGTAAACGGCGCCAACAAGCGATTGCAAAATCAAGCGGCACATCACTTGAATCAATGATGGCGCAAATTCGCGATTCACAGATTCAGGAATTGCCAATCGTCTTGAAAGGTGATGTGCAGGGTTCTGTCGAAGCGATTATTGGTTCGCTGGAAAAAATGGCTACCGAGGAAGTGCGGGTTCGCGTCTTGCACTCCGGGGTTGGCGGCATTTCCGAAAGCGATGTGATCCTTGCCGAGGCGACCAGCGCGCCGGTTATCGGCTTTAATGTTCGGGCCAATAAGCAGGCGCGGGACGTTGCGGAACGGTCCGGTGTTGAAATTCGTTATTATTCGGTCATCTATGATCTGCTCGATGACATGAAGGGTATTTTGTCCGGCATGTTGGCGCCGGAAGTGCGCGAGACCTTCCTTGGCAATGCGGAAATTCTGGAAGTATTCAATATTTCCAAATTTGGCCGAGTTGCCGGTTGCCGTGTGGTTGAGGGGGTTGTTCGGCGCGGGGCCAAGGTGCGGCTCATTCGCGATGATGTTGTGATACATGAAGGCGAGCTGTCGCAACTGAAACGCTTCAAGGATGATGTGCAGGAAGTGCCCATGGGTCAGGAATGCGGCATGAGCTTTGCCAATTATGAGGACCTCAAAGCCGGTGACATGATTGAGTGTTTTGCGGTTGAGGAAATCAAGCGCTCGCTGGATTAGGGCCCGGTTTTGATTGAATCAAAACCGAATAGGCTCTGGGGCCATGACCCCGCGGGCAAAGAGCGTTGATAATGTTGCATATTTTGCCGAACAGGCCGAAGCTCACCCCGTTATGGATTTATCTTTGAGCATACGCCGGACGCCGGACCATTTTGCCGCTGTTGAGGCCCATTTCAAACAGGGGCTGAAGGCCGCCCGCAATGGCGGTATTTCCTTTGTGGCCGGGCTTGCTGTGCCCATTGTTGGCGGGCTTGCGGGGGCCGGTGCGGCGCTTATTTTGCGCGGCGTACCCCAGGAAATGTGGACCGCCATGGCGTGGTCGGGGCTTTGGGGGGCGTGTGTCGCAATTCTGCTTATGCTTTTGGTGCGCCCGTCTTCTACTGCTGAAGAGACCGAGCGGATATTGGCCAAGCGGGCTTTTCTATCCGGTCGGCAGGTTTTTTTGGGGGATAAGGGTGTGATTGAGGCTGGCGAAGGCTGGCAATTACTGACCTATTGGAGCGCGCTCAACGCTATTGTTACCATGAATGATGGCTATTTGCTGGAGCGCAAGGACGGCAATGGCATTTTTGTGCCCTATACGGCTTTTACCGATGACAGCATGAAGGGGGCGTTTTTGATCTATATTGATCGCCGCCTTGGCAAGCGCAATGCGGCTAAGCCTGCGGCGCCGTCTTTACCCCCGCCGCCGCCAGATGGTGGTCCAATCCATCTGTAAGGCCGAGCCGGCCCGTCAGCCATAGAAAAAACATTCGATAGTCGCTGGCCAATGACCAGAACGGATATTGGAATGTGGCCGGTTTGTTTTTTTCATATTTGAAATGGGCATACCAAGCAAAGCTATAGCCGAGTAATGGCGCAGCGATTATCCACCAGAATGAAATGAAGACAGCAGCCAATAGAGCGGCAATGGAAAGAGCGGTGCCGATATAATGTAAATGACGGCAGACCGGCGCCGAATGTTCGCGCAGATAATAGGGCCAGAACTCTTTGAAGCTGGTGAAGCGATTGTCAGGCATAAGGTTCTCCCGCAGCAGAATTTGTCGAGGGTGAAAATTAGCATAAAAAAAGGGCGGCGCAAAGCCACCCTTTTTGCATCGAGATTGTCCCGGGATTTTATGCGATAGCGCTGCCGGCGGTTTCATTGATCCATTTGGCGATGTCGCTTTTTGGGCGGGCACCGACCAGGGTTGCGATAACATTGCCGCCACGGAAGATCATCAAGGTTGGCACACCGCGAACGCCGTATTTTACCGGGGTTGCCGGGTTTTCATCAATATCCATTTTGGTGATGGTGATTTTGCCTTCCATCTCGGTGGCAATTTCTTCCAGAGCCGGGCCAATCATTTTACAAGGGCCACACCAGGTTGCCCAAAAATCCACCAATATATCGCCCTCGGCATTGAGGACGGTTTGTTCAAAATCCTGATCTGTGACCGCTATTGTCGCCATTTTGTTCAAAATCCTTATATTTGCTGGCGGCCTTCACCCCGCCCTGTAATAGTTCCGAACATAGTCTGTATTGGACAAGGTTCAAGTCATCTGTTCATGGAATTTATTGGAAATTACTGTCATGAGCCAAAATGTTGGGCAAGGCTATGCTCCATAAGTGTGGATGGCACCTCCATCAAACGCCCATCAAATGTCCATAAAAGAGCGCAGATTATTGTTTTGTCCGGATAGAGAGGGATGAGAAGTTCCCTATAGGCGGCCATTTGGGCCGCATAAAGAGTGGGGATTTCCGCCTGGGTTTCCGGGGGCGGGCGACTGGTTTTGTAATCGGCTATCAAAATCCGGTCATCAAGAATGGCCAGCCGATCGATCTGGCCGGAAAAGTGGATAATCTTATCATTGTGATGGATGGGGCCGGCAAGGGTTATCTCGGCCGCCGATCGGGGGCCGAACAGCTCTGCAAAATCGGGATGGGCTAGAACCTGCAAGGCTTCCTTGAGGTAATTATCGGCTTCTTTTGTGCCAAGACCGGGCGCCAGCACGGCCATGAGTTTTTTGCCGGATGCTGCGCGGCTGGCAGAGGGTAGACCGGCAAGGCGCTCCAGCAGGCTATGGATCAATATACCGCGCTCCCGGGGGCTAAGGCTTGCCGGTGTGCCTGTTTCCGGGGCAAGAACCGGATGATTGTCCGCTATGTCGCCTATGCCATCATCAGCGCCGCCAGAGGGGGAATAAAAGCGCGGGGATATTTCCTGTGCAGGCTTTTGCCAAAGCCATTTTGGCGGGGCGGCATGGCGTGTGTTTTCTTTTTTTGGCCGGGCGGTTTGCGGCTTGGTGCTGTGGTGATTGTGATAGCGTTTTATCGGCGCCTCACTAAACAACACGGACCGTCTTTCGGTGTCGAAGTCTGTGGCGGTTTTGTTTTGCTCCAGTTTTTCCATGGCGCTGTGGCAATATTTATACCAGCTTGTTTTATCGCCCTCTTGTTTCTCGAGCCAGCTTTCGGGCGTTTTATTGCGGTCCGTATGGGCGCATATATAAAGTTCATCGGCAGCGCGGGTGAGGGCCACATAAAGAAGGCGGCGATATTCTTCCAGTTTGATCTTTTCTTGCGCTTCGCAAAGGCGGGTGATGGCCGGGGGGCGTTCTTCCTTGCGCGGTTTGAAAAGGGGTACATTATCTTCATTCACAATGAAGGGTTCGCGATCGGCTTTGGGGTGATGGCCGGCATCGGCAAGAAAGACGATGGGTGCCTGCAATCCCTTGGCTCCATGGACGGTCATGACCCGGACAAAATCCTTGGCTTCGCTCAATTCCTTTTTTATGGAGCTGTTCAAAGACCGGCAATGATGGAGAAAGGCCAAAGTGGATGGGCCGTGGCTGGTTTCAAATGATAGGGTTTCATCAAGAAATTCCTGTAATGCCTCTTCCGAAGTTGCGCCCAATCTTTGATATAATCTTTGCCAGCCGGTTGGCTGGCCCTGATCAAGCAGGGTTGAAAATAGTGCGTAGGGTCCTTGGTTTTGCGAGACGGTGATGAGCGACTGCAGGTAATCGGCGGTTCCGGGGTCTTTGTCGCGCAGGGCTTGCCATAGGGATTTTGGCTTTCGATGATAGGCGATATCCGCAAGGGCTTTATCGTCAAAGCCGATAAAGGGACTTTTTAGAAATTCTGCCAGACTTAGATCGTCGCTTTGTTGCAGGCAAAAGCGCATGAGCGCCATTAAATCCTTGATGGCAATATCATCGAGCAGTTTTAACCGGTCTGTGCCGGAGCAGGGAATATCAAGACGGGATAATTCGCGAATGAGGGCCAGGAAAACCGGGCCGCGTCTTTGGCATAGAATGAGGATATCGCCCGCTTCAACCATGCGCCCGCGAGAAGGCAGGAGGCGCTGGCCAAGCCAGGATTTTATTTGTCCGGCAATGGCGGTTGCGGTTTTTAATGCCGGATTTTCGGCCTGCCCCTTAATATCCACGGGGATATCCCAAGGGTCCTGCCTTTCGCTTTTTTCTGTCCAGAAGGGGGGCCATAATTCCACAAGGCCGGGGGTTTGGGCGCGGGCGCTCGTATGGTGCAGGGTTTCCTGATCATGACAAACGCCAATACGCGCCAACTCGTCTTGAAAGACCTGATCGACAAAAGACAAAATCGGCTTTGTGGAGCGGAAAGAATGTTCGAGCTGCGTATCGACAAGTCTTTGTTGTGCGTTGCTTGTTTTTTCTTTCAGCCATTGGCGGTTTTCTTCAAACAGGGCGACATTGGCCCCTTGAAAAGAATAAATGGATTGTTTGTGGTCACCAACGACAAAACCTGTGCGCTGCCTGTCACTCGCGCCTTGGCCGGAAAAAAATTCTTTCATTAAATTGGTGATGACCGCCCATTGGCTGGTGCTTGTATCTTGCGCCTCGTCGATGAGGATATGTTGCAGGCCATAGTCGAGCTTGTAGAGAACCCAATCAATATTATGATCAAAAAGTTTCAGCGTGTGTTGGATGAGGGCGTCAAAATCGAGCAGGCCGCGGGCCTGTTTTTGGGTGCGGTAATCTTCTGCAATGGCAAAGGCGATTTTGTGGAAGGCGCGACAGAGCTGAAAGGCTTGGAGGGCGTGAATAGACCGGATGGTTTCTATGGCCTGCTGTTGCAAGCTTCCGACCCATGAAGCTATATCCGGGTTTTTTTCTGTCAAAGGTTTGGAGGGAATATATCTGGATGGGTTGAATTTTGTCGTGAGCAGGCTGGCGAGTAGGGCTTTCCAAGCTTGCGGGTCATTTTTATTGTCCAGAAAAAACAAAAAGGCCTCGCGCAGCTTGATGTCATTGACACCGTTCAAGCCGGACAGGGAATCTACCAGAATGCGCGCCTTGGTTTCATCAATATTGCCCAGAAAAGTGTTGATATAGTATGTGTCATCTTTGTCGTATTCAGTTTCATAAAGGTCTGCGAGGCGATCAAATTGTGGCGGCTGGCCTAGAAAACGGCTGATCATGCCGTGATGACGCAAAAGCGTGGTGATGTTTTTTGCGAGTTGCTCCTCATTATATTTCAAGGTGAGGGTGTCATAGGCGGTTTGGATGTCTTGCGGGCGCTGATGGATGGATTGACTGAAGCGATTGATGCACTCTTCAAATATTTGCGCTTCTTCTTCCTCGGTAATGACGCTAAAGCCCGGTAACAAGCCGCATTCCACGGGAAAACGCCGCAGGATATTCTCGCAAAAAGCGTGAATGGTTTGTATTTTAAGGCCGCCGGGGGTTTCCAGCGCCTGGGCAAAGAGGCGACGGGCGCGGGGCAGTTTTTCCGGATTGATCTTTTCGACGCCCAGAAGGGCACTTAAATTCTTGCTTAAATCGGCGTCGGTTTTGAGCGACCATTCCCCCAAAACCTTGAACAGGCGCTCGGCCATTTCCGCGGCGGCTGCTTTGGTGAAAGTGATGCACAAAATTGTGGCCGGCGGTGTACCGGTGAGCAATAGCCGTATCACCCGGTCGGTGAGAACTTTGGTTTTGCCGGATCCGGCATTGGCAGAGACAAAGGCGGAAATATCCGGGTTGGCCACGGCGATTTGCCGCCGGATGGTTTCGGCAAAGGCCTCGTCTTTAATCAAATCATCCATAGGAGGTCTTATCCTGTTCGGTTTTCCATTCATCGCGTCGAGCGAGATGGTCATAAGCACCAAAATGGTTTTCAAATTGCGGGCGCGGCTGGGAATAATAGGCTGTGTCGGGATCATCATAATGGGCGAGAAGTGCAAGGGTTCTGCTTTTGGCTTCTTCAACCAGGTCCATGATTTTATCATCGGGGAAAACAAGATCATCTTTACCATCCCCTTTACGATTCCAGACCTTATAGAGCGCAAGGGCGTCAATGGTTTTTATGGTGAGGGAGGGAAAGCCATTTTCCAGCAGGATGAGGGCGGTAAGTTGTAATTGCGGATTAAAAGTTTTCGCAACGCCGACGGTATCAACACGGCCGGATTTATAATCGATAATGGCAGCGTTCTGGTTGGTGCCAAGGTCAATCCTGTCAGCCCGGACGGTCAGGGTAAATTCTCCTGCGGGCAAGGGCAGGGTGATTTTGCCCTTTTTCTCAATCAAGGATTTGGGATAGTTTTGCCGCTGCGCGATATGGAACGCAACAAACCAGTCAAAGCTTTTTTGCAGGCGCGCTTGCCAGAATTTTTGTAAGTGAAGTGGAAAATGGGCTTGCTCAAAGCGGCGGGTGAGTATGGTATCCAGTTTTTGGCGTAAGGTTTTTTTATCGGCATCAAAATATTGGCCGGTAATTTCGGCAAAAACCGCATGGAGCAAAGTGCCGCGCATGGCGGCGCCTATTTCGGCATCCAGAGGATCGAGGGGGTGGAGATTTAGAATTTTTTGTGCGTAAATCGCATAAGGGTCGCGAATGAGGGTTTCGATCTGGGTTACCGACAAGCGGCGGGGGCGCATTGCAAGCAGAGGGGTTGGTCCCGGCGGTGATGCGGGGGTGATGGACTCTTGGCTGATATAAAATTGCTGGAGCCATGCCGATAGCTTGGCGGATTGGTCGGTTTTTTCATGCAAGCCAAGCCCGGTTAGAATATTGTTTAAGCGCAATAGCCATCGCGAGGGCTTGGTCGGGGCGCGATCGGCGCGCAAAGACCGGGTGAGGACGGTTTCCGGGGCGGTGCTTAATTGGGCAAAGTCATGGGCGGCAAGGCCGATGCGTTGTTCCGGGGAAGGCAGGCCGATTTTTTCGCGCATGGGTCGCGATAAAAACGGGTCCTGAGCGCCAAGCGAGGGCCAGACGCCTTCATTCAGTCCGCCAAGAATTATCCGGTCCGCCTGAATGAGGCGGGCCTCCAAGGGGCCCAAAATGGACAGTCTTGGATGGGTATTGCTTTGGTTGCGAAAGGGGGTGGCTTGTAACAGGGCGTCTATAAAATCGCTATAATCGCGGGCGGTGAAGGGGGGCAGGTCCGCGCTGTCACGAATTATATTTTGCACAAGACTGGCAATGGCCTCGCCTTCGCGCCCCTGCCATAAAATTTGTGCACCGCTTTGGTCATGGGATTGGACAAGTCCGGTGGCGACTTCCATATGGGCAGAAAGCCAATCGCCAATCGGGTGGGAGGATTTCTCGTTTAACAGGGCCTGCCATGGGGCGGCGGTCTCCTGCAGCCGTGCAAACAGCACTTTGCATTCTTGCCAAGAATCGGTGGTGCTGGCTGTGTCGCCGGCATCGCTTTCTTGAGCATTTTTCCAGTAAGCCCCATATTGTAAATGTTCGCGCAGGGCGAGAAAGCCCTCGCCGGGGGCAAAACCGCGCAGGGATAAATCCATGGCATCGGCGCTGGTCGCAAAATCTTCTGGCGACAATCCGCATTGGCATAGGGGATGGCGCAAGAGCTGCATCAGAGTGATGGGATTGGCGGGCTGGTTGAGCCAGTTGGCCGTCATGCGTAAAAAATTACCGCGACGGGTCCGGGCAAGGGGGGCGCCGGCGCTGTCATCAACCTGAATATTCCAGCGGCGCAATTTATGGCTGACCCGGCGGGCCAATAGGCGGTCCGGTGTGACGAGGCTAGCAGTTTTGTCAGGGGTCTCTATGGCCTCTCGCATGAGCAAGGCAATCGCTTCGGCTTCGCGATCCTTATCGGGCATTTCAATCAGGGATAGCCCTTTGACAGCGCTTTTTCCATTTTGTGTTTTGGAGAAGGTTTCTATTTGCTGATGCCAGTCTTGAGTGCGCCCGGCTGGTTGCAGGGCGAGGCGGATGAGAGATTCGCGGGCTTGCATTGCACGCGCGCTGTCTGATCCCGGCCAGTTCGGGATGGATTGGCGGTTTATATCCGGGAAATATTTTTGCAATAAATGGCGCAAGCCCATTTGCGGGTGGGGATCGTCAATCCCCTGCCAATCCTCTTCGCTCATATGGGTGTCGAGACCGGGCAGTATGATGAGGCCATTGGCATTGCGGGCGACAACCGAGATCAGGCGGGCGGTGGCAGGCAGGCTGCCGGTGGAGCCGGCAATAATGACCGGGTCTTGCGGCGGTGCTGTTTGCCATTTCCCGGCCAGAGCGTTGAGCAATAAAGAGCGTCGCTCGGCACCATCTATCAGGCCGAGATTTTGTAATTCTATTGGCCATTGGCTGGTGACAATCTTGATGAATTGCAGAGCGAGTTTGCCGTGATCCGGCAGCTCCTCGGGGAGGATTTCGCCTATCTTGTCCGGGTTTATTTCTTCGGCGTGCAGGGCATCCATAAGCCCGCCCAAAGCATCCGCCGCGGCAAGACAGCTATGCCATGCGGGGCTTGTATCTTCCGGGTTGACTGTGCTGTAAAATTCACGGGCGAGGCGGGCCAGCCAGAAGCGCCGTCGCAAGGGGGATATGGCCTGGGGGATGGCTTGAACATCAAAGCCGCTGTCCGGCAAAATATTGTCAAGGTCAAGGGCGTCTTCTTCGTCAATATCTCCAAGCACTTTCAGGCGCGGTAATAATAGCGGGGTGTTGTTTTGGCTTAGAAAGGCCTTGCTCAATTCTCTATGGGCACGGCGGGTTGGCAGAAAAATGGTCAGCCGACCAAGGGCCAAAAGGTCATCCTTATAGCGCTCCAATAATGTGCGGGAGAGGGATTTCAGGAAATCAGCTCCCGCCGGCATGGTATAGAGGGCGGCCGGTTTGGTTTGGGTGAGCGCGCCAAGGGGGGATTTTTTATCGGTCATCATATTGCTCAATCGAGGCGTTTTCCAATTCTTTCCGGGCGAGCGCGAGACCTTCCGGATCGCCCACATGCATCCACTTGCCGTCATGGATCAGGCCATAGGCGCGGGACTTATCCATAGCGCATTGCCAAAAATTTTTGGCGGAAAAAGGTGTATTGGCGGGACCGTGCAGCAGGCGTGGGTGGAGGATTTGATAGCCTGTATAAATGTAAAGCGGCGCATTGATCGGGCTGTCCTGGCGCCATTGCAGGGGGCCGGATTCATCACCAGAAGAAAGGCTGAAATCGCCATGCCCATCATAACCGCTGGCAGATTTTAGCGGGCAAAGCAGCAAGAGGGCGTCCATTTTTTCCGGGTCAAAAAATTCCTGCAAACGGGTAAGGGCGTTTTTACCCTTATGATTTTGCAAAATTGCATCGGTATTGCAGCAATAAAAAGGATCATGGCCGATAAGGGGAGCGGCTTTGAGCAGGCCGCCGCCGGTTTCGAGTAATTTTTTGCGTTCATCGGAAATGGTGATTTGCGGTTTTGTGCGATGGGCGCAATGGGCTTCGATCTGGTCGGCGAGATAATGGACATTGACGATTGTTTTATCGACCCCCGCATCAGCGAGCTGATCCAATGTATAATCTATCAGTGCTTTGCCCGCGACCTCGATAAGCGGTTTGGGCCGGTCATTGGTTAAAGGGCGCATGCGGGTGCCAAGCCCGGCGGCCAATATCATGGCGATATTTATTTTCGGGGAGCAATTATTCATGAAAATTCAATTCTGCTGCATGAGAGGCAAACCAGTTTTGCACCGGGGCCAGGGCTTTGTGGCGTAGATTATTTTTAAAATGCGTTGCAACCCGCGGCACGAGATATTCATAGGCGGGTTTTTTGTCGCGCCGAACGAGGCGGGCGAAAATACCGAGAATTTTGGCATTGCGCTGGCCGCCGAGAATGGCGTAATCGCGGGTAAAGTTTTCGGGGTTGAAATCGGGTAAATATTTTCGGGCAAGGCTTTGATAATGGTCAAGGGCGTGGCCGACCAATATCGGGGCGACATCGCGGCGGGCATCTTCCAGCAGCGAGACAAGGTCATAAGCGGGGTGGCCGAACAGGGCATCTTGAAAATCAATCAGGCCGATTTGTTGCAAGCCCTGCTGCTGCGGGAGCCATAAAAGATTTTCTGCATGGACATCGCGTAAAACCAAAGTGGATGGTGGTGAAAGAGCGGTGAAAACCTCCTCCCATGCCTGATGCCATTCCTGTAGGGCTTTGGCTTCCGGTTTTTTGTCCGGGTCATGCCAGTCGAGAAACCATTGCGGCAAAAGATCGGTCTCGGCCATGAGCGCCAGATTATCATATTCGAGAAGGGTGTAATCCTGAATATGGGCGGGCTTGGTGAAATATTGATGGATATGAAGCAGCACGTCTATGGCTTTTTCATAAAGCATTTTTTCATCCACGCCTTTATCAATAGCCTTGGCATAAAGATCATTGCCAAGGTCGGACATGAGTGCAAAGCCTTCTGTCTCATTGGCGGCATAGATTTCCGGCGCGTTAAGGCCCGCCTCGCGCAAAGCGCTGGCAAGGGCGATGAAGGCATGAAGATTGGGCCCGGCCAGACGCGCGCTGGCGTTATAGCCAAGGGCAAGGCGTTGTTCGGGGCTGGCATTTGGCGGGCAGGGGGCGGCTTCTGCTTGGGGCGGCGCGTCCATCAGGATTGCTGTGCGGCCATCAGCGCGGACAAAGCGGGTATAGCGCCGTGAGGAGGCATCGCCGGCAAGCTTGTGCGCTTCTGCATCCTGCCATCCGGTCTGTTTGATAAAATTTTCTTTGGCCTGTTGGCGGTCCATTGGCTCGTCCATTTTTTTGATATTATAGGAAATCCGCAAGGCGCATAGGCCAATCTGCGTGTGGGATGAATTGCGCCATGCGCGGCGCTGCCTCCAATATTTCCGGCGGGGGGGGCGATTGCTCCGGCGCTGCGCCAAATTTTATTTCCAGAGCCTGTACGGGCATATGATTGGCGGCTTTTTCCGGCCATTCAATCAGGCATATATTATCAAGGGCATCTTCAAAGCCCAATTCCCAAATCTCCTCCGGATCTTTCAGGCGGTAAAAGTCGAAATGCCAGATCGGCGGATTGCTGTCATAATATTGGGCAAGGGCAAAGCTTGGGGAGGGGATATCCTGCTCGGTGTCGAGGGCCGCTCTTATCAGGCCGCGGGCAAAGCATGTCTTGCCCATGCCCAGAGCCCCGGACAGCAAAATACAATCGCCCGCCCGGAGCAAAGGCCATAGCCTCGCCCCCAGCCTTTGGGTGGCCTGTTCGTCAGGCAATATTATATCGATTGGGGCAGGTGATGGCGGCATAAGGTCTTTTTTCTGGTTTTCCCGCTAAGGGTTATTTCTTAGAGCACTTCCCGAAAAGTGGGAACCGGTTTTCGGATAAGAAGTGCCCAAAAACAAAGACCTAGAGAGCGTTTCCAGGATAAGTGGACCCTTCGAGACGCCGCTTCGCGGCTCCTCAGGGTGAGCCGGTTATCCGTCCGGCCCTTCGCCTTGGCTCAGGAGCGCCAAAACAAAGACTTAGAGAAGGCTTTGCAATAAGCGCATTGACCTTGCGGCTTTGGGCCCTTACATGGCCTGTTCAACTTTGGTCGCGAGGCATCTAACAACAGGCAGTATTTGATGGTCAAAATTACCTATATCGAACATGACGGCACCCCGCACGAGATTGAGGCCGAAGAAGGCCAGAGCGTGATGGAAGCGGCTATTCAAAATATGGTGCCCGGTATTGATGCCGATTGTGGGGGGGCCTGTGCGTGCGCCACTTGCCATGTCTATGTGGAAGAAGCGTGGCGGGAGAAGGTGGGCAAATCCGAGAGCATGGAGGAGTCCATGCTCGATTTTGCCCAAGAAAAGCAGGAAAATTCACGCCTATCCTGTCAGATCAAGGTGACCAAAGAGCTTGACGGGCTGATTGTGCACCTGCCGGAATTTCAAGGCTAGAGCACTTCCCGAAAACCGGCCTCATCCTGCGCTTGTCGAAGGATACTCTTTTCGGGAAGTGCTCCGGGTCTTCCTTTTTGAACCCCGCAATGACCGGATTGCCTTTTTGTTTTTCGCGCCATTATGCCTTGAAACAAAGAGGGAACATTGTCGCAGAGTGGCAGTGTGACGGGGTTGCCATATTGGTCTATACGGGCCAGTCCCAAATGGCGGCTGTTGCGATCGGGATGGTTTTTATTTTGCCATGGAAATTTTTTCCGGTGAAGCCTTTGGCCGATGAGGGGCGAATTACAGAAACTGTAATCAATGCAGTCGGGCGCAAAACTATTACGCTAGGATTGATTCGTAATAGCGCCCATAGATTGTATGTTTTGCAACAATCGCACGTGATTTTTTTTGCAAGCAAATTTTTTTAAAAAAGTCGCATTACAAGTGCAAAAGACCCCTTGCGCAAGCGCAACAAAAATGACTACACAAAGAGCGGCGGTGCTTGTGGTGCAATTTATTGCGTCGGAAGTTCTCTCTCTCCCCCGATACTGAGCTTCCTTTGCAAGTGCCGCCACCTGCATATTTTCAAAAAATTTCCAATTCAGATGGCTTTGAAAATTGGCGATCGGTTTTTCGGTTTTGGCCTGCTCCTGGTTCGTGATCCGGTATTTTGTTGGTCGATTTGCCTTTGCCGGAAAAACGTGGAAAACCCTTATCCGGGCTTTGTCCGAGGCGGTGGCCATCGGGTCTCGTGATAGGTGATATGATGAAGATTTCTCAAATTCTTTTGCTGCTGGGGCTTTTGGCAAGCGGGCTTGCGGGCTGCACCAAAGCTGTCGATCCCTTGCATCATCGCGATGTGATTGAATTGTCGGACGCCTTTTCTTTTGATTTCACATTGACCGACCATTTTGGGCAGGCGCGCAAGCCGGAAGATTTTGCGGGCAAAACGGTTTTTGTCTATTACGGTTTTGCCAGCTGTCCGGATGTTTGTCCGGCGGCGCTGGCGGTGATGTCGGCCAGTCTCGACAAGATGGGGGGCAAGGCGGACAAGGTGCAGGCGCTTTTTATAACCGTCGACCCTGAACGCGATACGGTTCAGCTTTTGCACGACCATCTGGCCTGGGATGGGCGCATTTTGGGTTTGACCGGCAGCAAAGAACAGGCCGAGGCGGCGCGCAAAGCCATGAAGGTTTACGCGAAAAAAGTGCCCCTGCCGGATTCGGCTCTCGGCTATACGATGGATCACCAAAGCATGTTCTATGTGATCAATGGTGAGGGCCGCCCGCTTTATGCGCTTGTGGATAGCATGCCGCCCAAGGATATTGCCGCTGTCTTGCTGGAAGTTGCTGAAAAATAAGGGAGAATCGGATCAACCATCCGGGTTGAGCTTTTGTGCGCTGCGGTATAGACTGGGCCGTTATGGAATGCCCAGAATTTCGTATATGCGTAACCGGATATATTCATATGTCCAAATTTGCGCATCCAAACCGGATGGCAGGTTGAATGCTCTACTCTCTTTATGAATGGAATCAGATGGCGCTCGCCCCGTGGCGGATCTCCGCTGCGCAAGGGGCGCAAATGCTGCGCTCGCCGCTCAACCCTTTGCATGAATTTTTGCCCACAAAGATTTCCGCCGCCAGCATGGAAATGTTCGAGGCCTTGACCCGGAACTATCCACGCCCGCAATGGAATTTGCCCAATTTTGAAATCGGGACACAGAAGATTCCGGTTGAAATCGAAACTATTTGTGACAAGCCGTTCGGGCAATTATTGCATTTTGCCCGTGACCCGAAGGCCTTGGCCAAAGCCCGTGGGGGCCATGGGGGGCCGGATCCGCGGGTTTTCATTGTCGCGCCCATGTCCGGGCACTATGTGACCTTGCTCAAGAAAACCGTTTTGGCCTTACTGCCGGAGCATGAGGTTTATATCACCGATTGGGCCGATGCCCGTGAAGTGCCGCTGAGTGAAGGGCGTTTTGATCTCAATAGTTTTACCGATTATGTGATTGAGTTCACCCATATGGTTGGGCCCAAAGCACATATTTTGGCCGTGTGCCAGCCCGGGCCTTCGGTTTTGGCGGCGGTGGCCTATATGGCGGCCCATGAGGATCCGGCGCTGCCGGCCTCCATGACTTTTATGGGCTCGCCGATTGATGCGCGCAAATCACCGACCGTGACCAATCGTCTGGCAGAAAAACAGCCCTTTGAATGGTTTGCACAGAATATGATTTACACCGTGCCGCCGCCCCATCGCGGGGTATTGCGCCGGGTCTATCCGGGCTGGTTGCAGCTCATGAGTTTCATGTCCATGAATCCGGATCGCCATATTGCTTCCCATTGGGATTATTTCAAATTCATGGTGGATGGGGAAGAGGCCAAAGCCAAGCGCCATCGCAAATTCTATGATGAATATTTTGCCGTTTGCGATATGACCGAGGAGTTTTATCTGCAAACCATTCGTGATGTATTTCAGGAGTATAAATTACCCAAAGGCAGATTCGAGCATTGCGGTGAAGTGATTGACCCCGGCGTGATTACCAATGTTGCCCTGATGACGGTTGAAGGGGGGCTGGATGATATATCCGGCATTGGCCAGACACAGGCGGCCCATGATTTATGCGTCAATATTCCGGACGACATGCAATTGGATTATATCCAGCCCGATGCTGGCCATTATGGCGTTTTTTCCGGTTCCAAATGGCGCGAGCAAATTTGTCCGAAATATGCCGAATTCATTCGTCGCTTCTTTAATGTCAAACAAGAGCGCGCTATTCGCCGACAGATGGAAGTGGCGCCTTTGGCGGTGATTGAAGGCGGTAAAAAGGCGCGGGCTTGATTTATTGATTCAATTCTTCTGCCACCCAGCGCGGGACGGTTTTGCTTGCCGGGCCATAAATGGTTTTGGTAAAGACATAGTGATTATCGGATGGCGCAAGATTTAGTTCTATACAGGGAATATTGCGGGCGCGGGCTATTTCTACAAAGCCTGCCGCCGGATAGACACTGCCGGATGTGCCGATGGATATGAATGCATCGGCTCTTTGTAAAGCCTGTTCGATTTTCTCCATATGAAGCGGCATTTCGCCAAACCAGACAATGGCCGGGCGCAAAGCGGGGGCTTGGCATTCGGGACAGGGGGTCTGGGATGATAATGCCTGTTTCCAAGTGAAATGCGTGTGGCAATTTGTGCAGCGGATTTTAAATAATTCCCCATGCATATGGAGGATGTTTTTTGCTCCGGCGCGCTCCAGCAAATCATCGACATTTTGCGTGACCAGAAGCACCGCACCGCCTTTGGTGGCTATTGCCTGCTCAAATTGGGCAAGCGCCTTATGGGCAGCATTGGGTTTGGCGTTCAGCAATCCGGCCCGGCGCTGATTGTAAAAGCGTTGCACCAGATCGGGATCGCGAGCAAAGGCTTCCGGGGTGGCGACCGTCATGGGGTCATGGCCTTCCCATAACCCGCCGGAATCGCGAAAAGTAGCCAAGCCGCTTTCGGCGGAAAGACCCGCGCCGCTCAAAATCACATAATTTTTCATAGGGTTTGCTTTCCCTTTATGGCGGTGTGTTTTAGAGCCTTTTCGGTTTTGATGGAATCAAAGCCGGGCTCTAAGTTTTTGTTTTTGAGCACTTCTTATCCGAAAACCGGTTCCCACTTTTCGGGAAGTGCTCTAGGTTGCTCCTGCTATTGCAAGGGAAACTATCATTCATGGCTGAAAGCGCAAATGGAGAAAAACTGAAAAAGGGCGATCGGCTCTATCTGGTGGATGGGTCGTCTTATATTTTTCGTGCCTATCATGCTCTGCCGCCTTTGACGCGAAAATCGGACGGTCTGCCAGTGGGGGCGGTTTCCGGTTTTTGCAATATGCTGTGGAAATTGCTGATCGATATTGGCGACCCGGCGGTCAAGCAATTTGGCCAACCGACCCATTTTGCGGTGATTTTTGATCCCAAGGGGGGCTCGTTCAGAAATGATCTCTATCCGGAATATAAGGCCAATCGCGGAGAGCCACCGGAAGATCTGGTGCCGCAATTTCCCATTATTCGCGATGCAGTGCGGGCTTTCGGGGTGCCATGTGTCGAGCAAAGCGGGTTCGAGGCTGATGATTTGATTGCCACCTATGCCCGTGAGGCCGAG
>JALSJA010000060.1 GCA_026989615.1 Parvularculaceae bacterium
TGCATATTGAAGGACGTCAGGGTCGTTGACCAGCGGATAGCTGTCGCTACTGCCAACGGAATCGGCGATATTGGCGCGGAAATGGCGGACCAGATCACGATAACGGGTGTGATAGGTCCAGGAGGAATAATAGGAGCTGGAATTGCTGACATAATCGCTGTCATCAATAAATTCCGAGTTCCAATAGGTGTTCGACCATCCTTCAGAGGTAGGGCAATCGAATATGTAAGCATAAGTTCCCGTGTTGCAATCCCGCCAGCCGGATTCCGGCTCATCCGGCCAGAAGAAGGGCACAAATCTGCTGTTTTCGGCTTTTGTCAATTCATTGGTGGACAAGAGCGGTGTCGGGGCATTGCTGAAAGCGTTGTTTATAAAGGAAACTGTCGAGGATTCCATTTCGCTGCTGCTCAGCGGGTTCGTATCATAGGAGTTGATGAGCGCGCTTTGTGTCGCCATGCCGGGAGCGGTATCAAATTCATCAAGCGGGTAGGGGCGGGCTTCAACACAGCCCTTCCAATCCATATCCGAATTGGAATCGAAAAGATCGAAATGATTGACCTTGGTGTTGAAGTCGACATCATCCTTGCCAACCATATGCACGAAATTATAGCCATGATAATAGGCCTCGGCATTGCTATCCATCCAGTTCATGACACCGGTATTATTGGCGCCGATATTGACCTGCGCATTAAAGGGGACAATGCCGATTTTCACATCATTATTGACCGCTGTGCCGGATGTGCCGATCAGAGTGTCGAGCATATTGTCAACGGCTGTGTTGAGCACGTCGATGCGTTTGGTGCCGGAGCAATAGGAATAAGATGATGAACTGGGGCAGAAATTCATGGAGCCTGTAACATCCAGCACCAATGCCAATTCCAGTTTACCGGTACCGGCAAGGGTAATCTCGGTATTGGCACTCATGTTGAATTGATTATATCCCAAAACCCGGAGCATGCCCGTGTTCATCTGACCTTGAACGCGTGGGGTCACGGTTGTCGGGGTGATGTCAAAATCCAGCGTATAGTTCTGAATCATGTTGAGATTGGTGAAATTGGCCTCAAAAAAGTCGCGGCCAAATTTCTTCAGGAATGTCTTTTGTTGCGGGGTCAGATTGGCGGTATCATAGCCTTGTTCCAACGCCTTTTGCGAAATGGCGAGGCCCGCAGAGTCGAGTGCTTCGAGCATATTGGTGCGCACCCGCGAATATTGCGTATATTCAACGGCAACGCCGGCAAAGCCCATGAGGGGCACCGCAGAGGCGGCAAACATGATGCTCATATTGCCGGCAGTGGATTTGATAAATTTCTTCCAGCCCTTGGCAGGTGCCCCGAAAGGCAGGCGAAGGATTGGTTTTGTTTTACCAGCGCTTTTGCCGGCTTTACGGTTCATATCTGATTGAACGTGCTTCATGGCACACTCCTTAAACACAACTCATGCTTTTATTTGCACGGGGTGAAAATGAAGGATTTGCCTTAATAAGCGGTGAGTAAAGAAGGTTAACGAAAAAAAATATTCAACATGGTTAATGCCAATTTACCGAACTCAAATTAACGATAGAATATTAGAGCCTTTTCGGTTTTGATTGAATCAAAACCGGGCTCTAACTCTTTGTTTTTGAGCACTTCTTATCCGAAAACCGGTTCCCACTTTTCGGGAAGTGCTCTAGGCATTGCGGGAAAAACCATTCTCATTTGCTGCGAAAATAAACCATAAATTCTGAGGATGTTTTCCCAATGGCAACAAAAAATTTTATGAAAAAACAGCGTAAATGCGATGGAATGAAATTTAGCAATATGCAAATGCATGCGTGACAGGGTTTGTATTAAGGGCGGGTGATGAAACTGTCGATAACCCGTTTTTCACCGGCGTGATCAAATGCAATATCCAGCTTATTGCCATCTATTTTGCGGATGCTGCCCATGCCGAATTTTTGATGAAACACCCGCTCACCAACGGAAAAATCGCTTTGCTTGGTGTTTGCGGAAACCCGCTCGGCTTTGCCCTCAATCTGGTGTTGCGATCCATCTTCACGGTTAAAAATCTCACTCTTGAATACGGCTTTTTGTCCGTTTGAGGCGGGTGCTTGCTGGCTATCAATATCCACAAATTCCGGCGGTAATTCATCGATGAAGCAGGACGGGAGCGAGGCCTGCCAACGGCCATAGGTCAGGCGATTACTGGCAAAGGAAATAAAGCAGCGCTCACGGGCGCGGGTGATGCCCACATAGGCGAGGCGGCGTTCTTCTTCGAGACCTTTAAGGCCGTTTTCATCCAGAGAGCGTTGGGAGGGAAACAGGCCTTCTTCCCAGCCGGGCAGGAAAACAAGGGGAAATTCCAGCCCCTTGGCGGCATGTAATGTCATCAGGCTGACCAGGCCATCGCCGGTATTTTCGTTGAGCTCCGACACCAGTGCCACATGGTCGAGCCATGCGGGCAGGCTGTCAAATTCTCCGGCGGCCTGCACCAGTTCTTTCAGGTTTTCCAGCTTGCCGGGGGCCTGGGGGTTTTTGGAGTTTTTCCAATAATCCGTATAGCCACTATCATCGAGGACCAGAGCGGCTATTTCCGTTGCCGACAGATCATTGACTTGGGCGCGCCATTGTTCAAGCTGCGCCAGAAACAGGCCGAGGGCATTTTTGGCTTTGCCTTTTATGGCGTTATTGGCCAGAAGCTGACTGGCGGCCAGATGCAGCGACCCCTTTATTTCCCGCGCGGCGATAGCCATTGTTTGCAGGGCTTTTTCGCCAATGCCGCGTCTTGGCTTGTTGACGATGCGGGCAAAAGCGAGGTCATCATCCAAATTGCGCACAAGGCGCAAATAGGCGAGGGCGTCGCGGGTCTCTTCGCGTTCATAAAAGCGCGGGCCGCCAATCACCTGATAGGCAATGCCGGAAAGATTGAAACGATCCTCAAAACTGCGCATTTGGGCTGCCGTGCGCACCAGCACGGCCATATCCGAAAGCGAGCGCCCTTTGCCTTGTGCCGCTTCAATCTCATCGCAAACAAGGCGGGCCTCTTCTTCGCCATCCCAGACATGGCGCAGCAAAACCTTTTCGCGATCTTCGCTGGCGGTCCACAAAGTCTTGCCGAGGCGGTTTTTATTGGCGGCAATCAAGCCCGAAGCGGCCCCGAGAATGGCCGGAGTCGAACGATAGTTTTGTTCAAGGCGAATGATTTTCGCGCCGGGGAAATCCTGTTCAAAGCGCAAAATATTACCGACCTCCGCCCCGCGCCAGCCATAGATCGATTGATCATCATCGCCAACAACGCAAATATTTTTATGGCTCGCCGATAAAAGCCGCAGCCATAAATATTGCGCCACATTGGTGTCCTGATATTCGTCAACCAGCATATAGGCAAAACGGTCCTGATAGATTTTCAAAACATCCTTGTGGTTTTGAAAAATCGTCAGATTATGCAACAGCAAATCGCCAAAATCAGCAGCATTTAATTCTTGCAGGCGAATTTGATATTGCCGGTAAAACTCAATGCCGCGCCCTTCGGCAAACAGCGCCGCTTCTTTTTCCGGCACTTGAGCGGGGGGGAGGCCGCGATTTTTCCAGCCATCAATCACCCCGGCCAAAAGCCGTCCGGGCCAGCGCTTTTCATCGAGCTTGGAGGCTTTGACGAGATCCTTGCATAATCGCACCTGATCATCGGCATCGAGAATGGTGAAGGAGGATTTGAGATCCACGAGTTCCGCATGGCGGCGCAAAATCTGCCCGGCTATGGAATGGAATGTGCCCATCCAGCGCATGCCCTCAACCTTGTCACCGACCAGCACGCCGAGGCGCTCTTTCATTTCCCGGGCGGCTTTGTTGGTGAAAGTCACTGCCAGCACCTGCCAGGGGGCGGCTTTGCGGGTTGCCAGAATATGGGCAAGACGGGTTGTAAGAGCGCGGGTTTTGCCGGTGCCGGCCCCGGCCAGCATTAAAACGGGCCCCTCTGTCGTTAAAACCGCCTCGCATTGCTGCGGGTTCAGCCCTTCCAGATAGGGGGCATTGGCGGCCTCTTTTTGCGAGACGGCACCACTTGCCTGCATGGCCCGCTGTGACAGGGGCAATTGATTATCTGAAACTGGGTTACTCATAAGGCTCTTCTTAGGTGAGGCGGGGCGATTCTGAAACATCTCATGAACAAAATTTACAAGAAATTGAGGGAAATCGCGATAGTTGCGGAATTTCACTTGTGATTCAGGGGGTAGGCCCTTTGGGCGTGTTGATAATATGCTAGGTTAATTTCAGGAAATTCTGATCTCGGTTTGGGTGTATGGACGCTACCGATTTTGTGCTGGTAGTGGCAAATTTTTCTATCACCTTGATCTCACTCATTTTAATAGGGAAATAGGCCAAATGAACAAACTTCGCATAACAGCAACCGTCACCGAGGCCATGTCCTTTGCCTGGCAAAATTTCGGCAATCTGCTCCGCCTTGGCTGGGTTCCTATTCTTCTTGTGTTGCTGGCCTATACAGGGGGGCGATATTTTTTCCTGCAAAGCATGGGGCTTGATTTTCTGGAAATTGATTTCACGGACCGGGAAGCAATGACAGAGTTTAAGCAATCTGCAGATTGGGCGTTAAGCGGAACCCCCGGAGGCTGGTTGCTGACATTTGTTCTGTCAATCGTGACGGCGTTTTTTCTTGCCCCGCTTTATGTGGTAATGTTTCGCTATGCCATAGATGATGTGCCATTGCCGCGTCAGATTGCCCATTTTACCTTTGGTCCCCGAGAGCTGCGTTTTGCTATGGCGTCTATCATTTTAGCAATTGTAGGAATTATTGCGCTCTTTGTATTTCTCGCGCCTTCTCTTTTTAGCGGCATGAAGCTATTTAATGGCATGCCGCTGGAAGTTTGGTCTTTGGCTGAAACGGACCCGATTGTCTTTGAACAGGAAGTGGCAAAATATGTGACGGAGCAAAGCGTGGCCACATGGCTATTGCCATTTTTCATCTCTCTTCTTATTGGCACTCTTGCCTATATCTGGCTGATGATCAGGCTGTCCGCCTTTTTGCCAC
>JALSJA010000061.1 GCA_026989615.1 Parvularculaceae bacterium
GTCTTCTGCGCTGGCCGGAGTGGGGTGGGTGTCTTTCGGCAGATTGCTGCCAAGGGTGCCCGTGGTCAATTCGGCTTTTTCCTCGCCGAGCAAAGCCTTGGCGGTGCGGGCCCCGAAAACCAGCGCCTCCAGCAACGAATTGGAGGCCAGCCGATTGGCCCCATGAACGCCGCTGGCGGCCACTTCGCCAATCGCCCACAGGCCGGGGCGGGACGTGCGACCATTGAGATCGCAGGCCACGCCACCCATGTGATAATGGGCTGCGGGGGCAATGGGGATCGGGTTTTTGCGGGCGTCCAGCCCGGCTTTTTGCAGGGCGGCGTCAACAGTGGCAAAGCGCTTTGCAAGCCCTTCTTTGAAAATATCGCGGGTATCGAGAAAAGCCCCGCGGCCATCGCTGATAGCGCGGGCAATTTCGCGAGCGACAATATCGCGTGGGGCCAGATCAAGCATGGGGTGAACGCCGTCCATCAGACGCTGGCCATTTTTATCTATCAGCACCGCCCCTTCGCCGCGCAGGGCCTCGGTGGCCAAAGGGGCCGGATCAAGTCCCAAATCCATGGCGGTGGGATGAAACTGGACAAATTCAGGATCCATAATGGCCGCGCCAACACGGAACGCCATTGCCATGCCATGGCCCTGAGCGTGGATCGGGTTGGTGGTGACAGAAAACAGGCCGCCAATGCCGCCGGTTGCGAGAATAATATTGCGGGCCCGGATCAGCTTTCTTTTTTGCCCTGCAATGTCGAAGGTCAAAAGGGCGGCGGCGCGATCGCCCTGCACCCATATATCTTCGCCCACATGGCGCTCCAGCAGGGTGATGTGATCGGCAGCAAGGGCCTTTTCGGCCAGGGTTTTCATAATCGCTGCGCCTGCCTGATCGCCGGAGACATGGATGATGCGGCGGCGATTATGGGCGGCTTCGCGGCCAAAGACGAGATTGCCATTGTCATCGCGATCAAAAGGCACGCCCATGGCGATCAAATCATCAACCCGTTCGGGGCCTTCATTGGTCAGGATTTCGGCCGGGGGCAGATCAACCAGACCGGCGCCAGCCTCGATCGTGTCTTGCAAATGCAGAGCGGGGCTGTCGCCCTCGGCTTTGGCAACGGCCAGCCCGCCTTGGGCCCAAGTGGAAGAAGACCCACGGCCAAGGGGGGCGGCGGTGATGATAGTGACGGGCAGGGGGGCAAGTTTCAGCGCCGTGTAAAGGCCGGCAATGCCCGCTCCGACAATCAGCACGCCATCGCCGGGCAGGGCTATTGTTTCGATTGTGTCAGCCATGCAGGCTGCTTTCCGAAGAAAGTCGAGCCAGAGATTCAACCGCCAGAACCTCCGGGCTGCCACCTTGATTATAGGTGGATTGGCCTTTGGTCAGGGGCAGGTCGATCATCCGCTGCACTGCCCGGCGCGCTTTTTTGGCAATCGCCTCGTCGACAATAACTTCATGACGCATGGTCTGAAGAGAATGAAGAATTTTTGCCAAAGTGATGCGCTTCATATGGGGGCATAGATTGCAGGGGCGGATGAAATTTACCCCGGGGTTTTCCAGCGCCACATTATCCGACATGGAACATTCGGTGATGAGCACCACATGTTTTGGTTGATGGTCTTTGACATAATTGCTCATGCCGGATGTGGAGCCGGCAAAATCGGCCTCTTCCAGCACATCTGGCGGGCATTCCGGGTGGGCCAGAACAATGACGCCGGGATTGCCGGCACGAATTTCTTTGATGTCTTCCGGGGTGAAACGCTCATGCACCTCGCAGGCCCCGGCCCAGGTGATGACTTTGACTGCTGTTTGCGCGGCAACATTTTTGGCAAGATATTGGTCAGGGATGAGGATCACCTTATCAACGCCCCATGCACGGGTGATATGTTCGACCACTTGCACGGCGTTGGAGGAGGTGCAGCAAATATCGGTTTCGGCTTTGACATCAGCGGTGGTGTTGACATAGGTGACCACCGGAATACCGGGATATTTTTCTTTCAGCAGGCGGATATCGGCACCGGTGATGGAAGTTGCCAGCGAACACCCCGCTTCCATATCGGGGATCAGCACGGTTTTTTCCGGGCTTAGAATTTTTGAGGTTTCGGCCATGAAATGGACCCCCGCCTGGACAATGATTTGTGCATCTGTGCGGGCGGCCTCCTGGGCCAGCATCAGGCTGTCGCCGCGATAATCACCGACACAGGCAAAAATTTCCGGGGTCATATAATTATGGGCCAGAATAACGGCGTCTTTTTCTTTTTTGAGATCATTGATGGCGGCAATGATGGGGGCGTGCAATTCCCATTCGAGGCGCGGGATCAAGCGCTCGACCAGCGGGTAGAGATGATCGGTCTTGGCCTTCACCTCCGGGGTGTAGGGCAGGGAAAAATCGGGGTTAAAACCGTCTGCAACCATGGCATTGGCCTCCTTCATGAAAGGCATTTCTAAAATAAGGGTGATCGCACGCAACCAGACGGACAGCCCCTACCTCATTTGTGGCAAGTGAAAATCCTATTTATGCTCACCTAGAGTATATATAGGGTCCAAAAAACAGCCCATCAAGGGGCAAGGGTGGAAAATAGCACCGAGAAGCGCTTCGTCAAGGGGGCAAAACTTCGGTGACTGCAAGTCACCGAAGGGTTTGATGAAAAGTGTCGGAAGGGGGCTTACTGGTAATTGCCGCCTTCCAAGGGCACGATTTGAATTTCTACCCGGCGGTTTTGGGCGCGGCCATATTCGGTGCTGTTATCGGCAATGGGTTCGCTTTCGCCATAGCCAAGGGCCTGAATGCGGGGGACGGCGACCCCTTGGGCGGCCAGATAATTGCCAACGCTTTCTGCGCGATGCACGGAAAGCTCGGAATTATACTGGTCCGAGCCGGTTGAGTCCGTGTGGCCGGCAATCAAAATGCCGGTCTGGTCATATTTGGCCAGCACCTTTGTTACCGAGTTCAAGGTTGGATAGAAATTGGATTTGATGTCAGCCTGATCCACATCAAAGGTGATATTGGATGGCATGATAAGCTCAATCGTATCGCCAACCCGATTGATGCGTACACCGGTGGCTTCCAGTTCGCGGCGCAATTCTGCTTCCTGACGGTCCTGATAATTGCCAATGGCGCCGCCAATGGCCGCGCCGGCCAAAGCGCCAAGAGCGGCATTTTTCAAGGTTTGCTCGCCATCGGAAGTGTTGGTGGCAGCCCCGGCAACAGCGCCGACAATGGCGCCAATCGTGGCTCCCTTGGCGGCTTGGGAGCGTTTGGTCTCGCCCGTATAGGGGTCCAGCGTGGTGCAGCCGGCGGCGATGATGGCCACAGTTGCAATGATGGAAATTGGTTTCACGAGTTTTGATGAGCGCATGGTCTTGCTTCTCCTGTTTTTGCCTCGATTTTTGCCTCAGACGGCGGATAAAGGCGGCGGATAAATCCTTTTAGCGCTGTTCCCCCGCAGGGGAGCAAGGCTGTTCTCTTGCCAAGGCTTGTATAAGCCCTGTTTGGCCCGTTTTTTCCTTAAATTGCGGCCATTTTTGTCTGGCATATTTATGGGCTAGCCAAGCTAAGCTCCGAGAATCAGGGGCAAAAATGGCCTCACTGTGGCAAATGGAAGAAGACAAGGTGAAGCGGGTCACATTTTTGTGGAATTTTCGCGCCTCGAAGCCTTGACGAATCCGCCCCCGCTGCCTAACTCAAGCCTTGTCAGCACTCTTGGCCGGTGAGTGCTAAATGCTAACCGTCCAGTGCTAAATCACTGTTTTTATTATACAAACTATCGAGCCTAACAAGGGAGAATACTCTATGGCTTTTAAACCACTTCATGATCGTGTGCTTGTGCGCCGCATCGAGGAAGATACCAAGACCAAAGGCGGGATCATCATCCCCGATACGGCCAAAGAAAAGCCACAGCAAGGCGAAGTGATCGCCATTGGTAGCGGCAGCAAATCCGAAGATGGCAAGGTCACGCCGCTCGATGTCAAAGCGGGTGACACTATCTTGTTTGGCA
The DNA here is from genome assembly GCA_026989615.1 of Parvularculaceae bacterium. Lineage (GTDB taxonomy): Bacteria > Pseudomonadota > Alphaproteobacteria > Caulobacterales > Parvularculaceae > S012-90. The sequence goes on from JALSJA010000061.1 coordinate 3,991, forward strand.
AATGGTCCGGCTCGGAAGTGACGATTGATGGGGAAGAGCTTCTCATCATGAAAGAGTCCGACATTCTTGGCGTCATTGCTTAAACAACGAAGAGAAATTTCAGGAGTATTTATCCATGTCTGCAAAAGAAGTTAAATTTCATGCTGATGCCCGCGAGCGTATGCTGCGCGGTGTCGATATTCTGGCCAATGCGGTCAAGGTCACCCTCGGTCCCAAGGGGCGCAATGTCGTGATCGAAAAATCCTTTGGCGCACCACGCACCACCAAAGACGGTGTAACCGTTGCCAAAGAGATCGAGCTTGAAGACAAGTTTGAAAATATGGGCGCGCAAATGGTCAAATCCGTTGCCTCCCAAACCAATGAAACCGCTGGTGACGGCACCACGACCGCAACCGTTCTGGCCCAGTCGATTGTTCGTGAAGGATCGAAATCTGTTGCTGCCGGAATGAACCCGATGGATCTGAAGCGCGGGATTGATCTGGCTGTTACCAAAGTTCTCGAAGACATCAAGGGCAATGCCGTTAAAGTGGATGGCTCTGAGGGCATCAAGCAGGTTGGTACAATTTCCGCCAATGGCGAGAGCGAAATTGGTGAAATGATCGCCAATGCCATGGCCAAAGTTGGCAATGAAGGCGTTATCACCGTTGAAGAAGCCAAATCTGCCGCAACCGAGCTCGATGTGGTTGAGGGCATGCAGTTCGATCGCGGTTATCTGTCGCCTTACTTCATTACCAATGCCGACAAAATGCAGGCTGTTCTCGAAGATTGCTATATTTTGCTGCATGAGAAAAAACTTTCCAACCTGCAATCCATGCTGCCTTTGCTGGAGTCTGTCGTGCAGACTTCCAAGCCTTTGCTGATCATTGCCGAAGATGTTGAAGGCGAAGCTTTGGCAACGCTGGTTGTCAACAAATTGCGTGGCGGTTTGAAAATTGCTGCGGTCAAAGCCCA
>JALSJA010000062.1 GCA_026989615.1 Parvularculaceae bacterium
GTGGTGGCGAAGATTCAGCCTTTTTCTTTGCCCTTTTTCATCGCGGCGGAAAATTGGCGATAGCAGATGGCGCGGTGGTGGAAGAAGCGGTTGCCCAAGACAGGCTGAACTTTGATTTTCTTGCCGCGCGTGCGCGCCGGGCCGGGCAAAGCTATGCCCGCCATGCGGCCAAGTCCAAGCTGGCGATGATTTATATCGCTCTGCTAGCGGGTGTAAAATCCCTTTATTGTGTTTTACGGGCGGGGCTGGCCGGCAGGGATGAAACCGCCAAAAATTATTGGCGCTTGCGCGGTATGTTTCACAGCGGCGCGCTATCCACATTATGGGGTGAAAAAGAGCGACAGATTTATCGCGCGCAATAATATTCAGAGCGCTTCCCGAAAAGTGGTCCTTCGACAAGCTCAGGATGAGGCCGGTTTTGATTGGTATCAAAACCGAAAAGGCTCTAATAGGCGCCCTTGGCCAGCAGCACCACAGGCACGGTGCGCAGCAGGATAGAAATATCCTTTTTTATGGACCAATGTTTGACATAGTCGGTATCAAAAGCGATGCGCTCTGCATAGCTTGTGTCATTGCGCCCGCTCACCTGCCACAGGCCGGTAATGCCGGGGCGGGCGGCTGAATAATAGATCAGGCTGCGGCCATAGCGCGGCAATTCTTCAAAAGTGACCGGCCGTGGCCCAATCACCGACATATCGCCGAGCAGGATATTGAAAATCTGCGGCAATTCATCAAGGCTGGTTTTGCGTAGAAAACGGCCGAATTTTGTGATGCGTGGATCGTTTTTCAATTTCTGGTGACGGGCCCATTCTTCGGCCAGCATGGTATCTTTTCCCAGAACATCACGCAAATGCGCGTCGGCATTTATCCGCATGGTGCGAAATTTATAACAGGCAAAAGGAAGGCCGCCGCGACCACATCTGGTGTGGCGATAAAAAACCGGCCCGCCATCGCTGAGCTTGATCATCAGCGCGATGACAACAAATAAAGGCGCAAGAAAAACAAAGGCGGCTATAGCAAGAACAAGGTCAAAGCCGCGTTTTAAGCGGCCGGTGATTCCGGAGGGCACATCGGCGGGCAGGGGCAGGCCTGCGGCCGATTGCCTGGCGGCAATCTCCTCCAAAGTGGCCTGATCCAGTTCAAATGCAATTGTCATCTCAAAAATTAACCTGTTACGCTACAAATAGATGACCCTTGCTGTGCAAATGTCAGGCCAGATTGTATTCGTTCGATGAACAAACCTATGGCGCGAAAACATATGAATATGGCAGGCTCGAGCCCTCAATCCTGCATAAAGCTTGGGGAAAATCTTAATCAAAGGTTAATGGCCGGTCAAACAAAAGCGGCAAGCATGGTTGAAAAAAACTGTTTTCCTTCGCCATGGTAAGACTTTGCAAACCCGCATCATGGTTAATCTCTTAACCAAAGCCAATCGGGAGCCAATAGATGGCCGCATTTTTAAAGCCCCTTTTTCCGGCGGGGATATTATTATTGATATTGTCGGCGGCGAGCCTGTTTTTTGGCGCTGATGCGCCTTTGGCCAGCTATGTGTTTAGCGGTGTTTTATTATTGTTGACTGGTGGCTGGGTGATTGCGTGCCCGCAACAAGCAGCCTTGCCGCAAACTTTGATTGTGCCGGTTGTGCTGCTGGCCGGTTTTATGGCGCTTGATCTCTTTTTGGGACGGATCTGGCCGGCCCTGCCTGAATATGCGAGCCTTGCGGCGGCGGGGGCGGTTTTTCTGATGGCCCGGGGCTGGTCGCGGGCCAGTGACCGGGCGCTGATTCTCTGGCATTGGATGATCATCGCCATGGCGATTTTATCCGTATGGGCGCTGATTGATTTTATCCTTGCACCAGAGACGATTTTTGGCCGTGCGCGCCCTTGGCATGAAAACCGTCTGTCCATGACATTTCTTTCTGCCAATACGGCGGCCAGCTTTCTTGGCATCGGGGTGTTGTTGGGCTTGTCGGAAATTTTAAAGCTGATTATCCGAACGGGATTTCAGCGCCCTCTCATGCTGGCGGAAGAAATTATACGCAAGGCCTTTCCGGCATTGGTTCTGTTGGTCATCGGCTTTCTCGATCTCATTTTGACCGCGTCGCGGGCCGGGCTGACTTTTACATTGGTCAGTGCGGCAATTTTAATTTTGTGGGAGATCGACGCCGCAAGGCGCAAGGCGGGGGAGAGGGTCGGCAAGGGGCTCGGGCAGACGCTGATTGTGATTGCGGGGATTGGCGCAGTCTCCATTATTTTGTGGGGGTTTTATGCAGAAATTCTGGGCGCACGCACCAGTGGTCTTGCGGAAGACGCCAATAGCCGCGCTGTCATGTATCAGGCCTATGCAGGCAGCCTGTCACAAAGCCCGCTTATCGGTCATGGGCTTGGCTCATTTGCCGAGGTCAATAATCGCCTGATGACCGCAGACAATGCCAATGTGCTGGCCAGTCAGGGGGCGGCCCATAATATTGAATTGCAATGGCTGATGCAGGCGGGTATTTTTGGCACGGCGGCGATGTTCGGTGTGATGGCGGTTATTTTTGGTGCCATCTGGCAGGGACTTTCAACCCGCAGGCGCTTGCGCGGGAATTTGCGCGCAATCATTTGCGTTTCGCTTTTTATTGTCCTTCACGGACAGGTTGATTTTGCCATAGAAATTCCGGGCCTGATGTGGTGGTGGGCCTTATTGCTTGGCCTCGGGGCCGGTATTGCCGATGGTCGGGCGAGACCGCCAAAACGACCGCGCCGGAAAATAGGCTCTAAAGGTTATTGGGCCGGTTAACCCCCGGCGCAATGGCGCAAACCGCCAGCGCAATGGCTTCATTGGGATTTTCACGGCAATGACGGATACGCCATTGCCAGGATGTGCCATAGCGACCAATCACCGGAATTTGTCGCAAGGTTCTGGCCTGCAGATCATCAGGCAGGGCTGGCCATATCTGGCTGGCAAAATCCGTGCGCCATGTCATCAGGGACAAATCTCCATAGGGGGCAAGGGCATAGGATTTTTGCAGATAGGAAACCCCGGCTTTGGATAATTGTCCGTCATCAGCAATATCAATAAAGGCAAGCCGGTTCCATGCGGCAATATTGGCTGGCTCACGGTCCAATATTTTAATGCTGGCCGCTTGCGCAAGATCGAGCATGGGCGGAGATTGTTCCATGGCTTTGATGGCAATTGCTTCATAAAGACCTGGGCTGCCAGCTTGTGGCAGGCCTTGTTGCAAATAAGGGCGGGCTTGCTGTGGTGTCATAGCCAAAAGAGTGGCGGCATTTAATTCCTGTGCAGCAAGGGAGAAACTTCCCATCGCCAGGGTAAAGAAAGCAGCCCCGGCCAAAAAATTGCGGGATTTACTTTGCTTTATATGGTTTTTTTGTTTTGTGCGCTGCATATAAAGCCCTTGAGGGAAATATGGATAAGGCTTTCAAATCACCTTAAAATATCCCTATAGCATGGTTTTGTCGCCGAGATGTTAAGATAAAAGTCTTGTAGGTCGTGGTGGGTTACGGCCAATCGTGAAGTTAACGACTTCTTAATGAGACAGCGGCAGGATTTTTCCGAGGCAAAGGTTCAAGCAGGGGTTATGAAAATGGCACAGCCTGATATTAAAACCACAGAACCGAAAATTGAATCAGAAAAAGAAGCGGCAATAGATTCGCAAATTGCCGGTAGCGATGCCGGGCAAGGAGAAGCGTTGGACGCAAAGGACGGCCTTGCGTCGCCCGCGCGCCGTCTGCAGCATTATCTCGATACGGAGCTGGGATCGCAATTTGGCGAAGATTTCATTGAAGGCAAATGGTCGGTGCGCCGCAGCTTTGCTTTTGTAGCTGTCACCTGCACCCTGTTTTGGGTGATTGTGTTTTTTGCGGTGATGCAGATTGGCTAGAGCGTTTTCAGGATAAGTGGATACCGGTTCTGATTCTATCAAAACCGAATAGGCTCTAGCGGTTAGGGGCCTGACCCGAAATCTCGCTGATATAATCTTTCAAATCCTTGGCTAGCTCCTGACGGTCCAATCCAAACGCAATATTGGCTTTCAGCCAACCTAATTTGCTGCCGCAATCATGGCTTTCCCCGGAAAAGCGATTGGCAAAAAAGCTTTGGCTGGTCATGAGCCCGGCCATGGCATCGGTCAGTTGAATCTCATTGCCGGCCCCGCGCTTGGTATTGGCGAGCAGGGCAAAAATTTCCGGCTGTAAAATATAGCGACCGGTAATGGAAAGATTGGATGGCGCCTCATCCACCGGTGGTTTTTCGACCATGCCACTCATTTCGATAAGGTCAGCACCAGCATCACCTTTGGGGGCGATAATGCCATATTTGTTGACATCCGCCTGCGGAACTTCCTCGACGGCAATCATATTGCCGCCAACTTTCGCGTAATGATCGACCATTTCTTTCAGGCAGCCCGGTTGCCCTTTGATGATGACATCGGGCAGGGAGATGGCAAAAGGTTCATGGCCGACAAGTTCGCGGGCGCACCAGATCGCATGGCCAAGGCCCGAAGGCGTTTGCTGGCGGGTATAAGAGATAGAGCCGGCGGTGAGAACCTTGCTCTGGCAGGCTTCCAGCAATTCGGTTTTGCCTTTTTCTGCCAATGCGGTTTCCAATTCGAAAGCATGGTCGAAATAATCTTCAATCGCGCCCTTATTGCGTCCGGTCACAAAAATAATATGCTCAATTCCAGCTTCCAGCGCTTCTTCTACCACATAATCAATCAGGGGCTTGTCCACCACGGGCAGCATTTCCTTGGGGATCGATTTTGTCGCAGGCAAGACACGGGTGCCATGGCCGGCAACGGGAATAACGATTTTTCTGATTTTCGACATAAAAGAGGACCGATTGTTGATAGTTTCAGGAGGTCAAAACTTGTCACGGGGTGACGCGATATTCAACAACACCTAG
>JALSJA010000063.1 GCA_026989615.1 Parvularculaceae bacterium
CATAAAAACCGCCCGTCACGCATTAGCCGCACAGAAGATAAAGCAAGCTCGGTGACGGCGGCAGTGTCGGCTTTGAGGCGGGGGTTGAGAAGGAAAGACATGGGGCAGAAAAAAGCCGCTTTGACCGAAAAAGTCAAAGCGGCTTTTGTTTTCATAGTGGAAACGCTCTAGTCGCGCCCGGCCATCCAGTTTTTGATGATTGGCGAGATGAGCAACATGAGAAGTGCTATCCCCATGGCGATATAGCCAACCTGCGTATAGACCTGCATATAAACGGCCTTGGCGGCGGCGACATCGGTTAGCTGGCCGCCCATGGTTTCCGCGCCTGTGGTTCTTGCGATGACACCGGCCAGATAGTTGGACAGGCCGGAATAGAGGAACCAGGAGCCCATGGTCATGCCCACAACCCGGGCCGGGGCCATTTTGGTAACCACAGAAAGGCCAACCGGAGACAGCATCAACTCGCCCATGGTGTGAATCCAATAGATGAGGAAGATAAAGCCAACAGCGGTGAGACCGGTATTGCCACCAGCTTTCATACCGGCAACCAGAGCCAGAAAGCCGAGGCCCGCCATGAACACGCCCATGGCAAATTTCACCGGTGTGGATGGATTCAAATGGCGCTTTTCAAGCCATATCCATAGCCACGCCATGATTGGCGCGAAGATGAAGATGAATCCGGCATTGAGGGATTGAAAGACCGGTGTCGGAACGGAAACGCCAAACAGGTCACGGTCAACCAGACGGTCTGTGAACAGGGTCAAAGATGACCCTGCCTGCTCAAATAGCGCCCAGAAGGGCATTTGCGCGATAACAAAATAGATTGCCGCAAACATGCGCTTGCGCTCATCACCCATGAGCTTGCTAAAGGCGTAAGCCACAAGAAACAGGAAGATGGCAATGCCCAGCGAGCCGACAAACCAGTCGGGGATCAGCTCGGCATTTTTAACCAAGAGCATGGCCACGGCGATGATACCGATACCAGCGAGATAGCAGGCTTGCTCCACATTGATCGGACCCAACACTTTTTCTTTCAGCTTTTCCTCGCTGGGAGGGTCGGCGCGACCACCCAGAAATTTCTGGCCCCACAAGAAGATAAGCAGGCCGATCAGCATGCCTATGCCTGCAAGGCCAAAGCCATATTGCCAGCCATAAACAATGCCGAGATAGCCACAAGCGAGGGACGAAGAGAATGCCCCAAGATTGATGCCCATGTAAAAAATCGTGAAACCGGAATCCCGACGTTTGTCGCCAATGCCGTAAAGCGAACCAACAATGGTCGAGATATTGGCCTTGAGATAGCCAACACCGGCAATGATAAGCGCCAGAGAGAGATAGAGAATATTGACAAAGATTTGCTCTCTTTCAATTCGGGTTTCGTAAGCGCTGGTGTCGATGCTGGCAGGTAAGCCGACAGCTTCAGGATTGGCGATCAACATTTGGGTTGCGCCATCATTGAAGGAGATCATGGATTGGCCGCTATCGGAAATGATGACTTGATTGGCGTCCCCGCCGCGACCATCAAGGGTGACCTGATATTCCTGACCCTGATAGGTGAGAATTTCCTTAGAGCCTTGACCTTCAAATGCCATGCCGAAATGGCCCAGCACCAGCAGGATAGCCCCGAAGGTGACCGCTTTTCGTGACCCAAGATAACGGTCAGCCAAAGTGCCGCCGATAATCGTCATCACATAAACCAGTGCCGTATAGGCCCCATACATGACCGAGGAGCGTTCGTCGGAAAACAGGAAATGCTGGGTTAAATAGAGCACCAAAAGGGCGCGCATGCCGTAATAGGAAAAGCGCTCCCACATTTCGGTGAAGAACAGGATGGCCAGACCCTTTGGGTGGCCAAAAAAGCTGGTATCGGAGGCTGTGTCGGCAGCCGCTTGTGTTTGATCGGTCATAAAACCCCTCGGTAAATTACGCCATGGCCTCTATTGGCGTTGGCATTTCATCCCTCCGGGCTGTCTGCGGCCCGGTTCCAGCGGGCAGTCTAAGCGGTTTTTTCTGCGAAAATCAAAGGGAAACGGACTTTCGGGCGTCAGTTTTAGCGGGTTAGGCCAAGATGCCCCCTTAAAAGAGCACGATTTTGTGATTATCTGTGATGGGACAGTGTGCCCGATGCAGGGTTAGGGTTGGGCAAAATGGTGCCTCGAACTTAAAATTACCAAAGGAAATCGCCCTTATGAACAAGACTTTTTCATCTCTGCTGGCGGCAGGCATTATCGGCTTATCGGCCTCCTTTGTGGCAGTGAGCCCGGCTCTGGCGGAAAAGCCTGAAATTTATACCACCGCTTTTTCAAAAAAGGCCGTTGGTGGCTATGACCCCGTGGCTTATTTCACCAAAGGCGCGCCGGTGAAAGGCGATAAGGATTACAGCTATGATTATAAGGGCGCCCTATGGTTGTTTTCCTCGGCGGAAAATCGCGCTGCCTTTATGGCTGACCCTGACGCCTATGCGCCGCAATATGGGGGGTATTGTGCCTGGGCCTTGGCGCAAAACAAGCTGGCCAAGGGCGATCCCAAATATTGGAACATTGTCGATGACAAGCTTTATCTGAATTACAACGCCAAAGTGCAAAGAGACTGGGTTGCGGATATTCCCGGCTTTATCGAAAAGGCCGACCAGTTCTGGCCGGCGATTTTGGAGAAATAAAGCGTTGAAAAACATGACGGGTTTTATGCGGGCGCGTCGTTAAAGCAAGATCTACCCCAGAACGAAAGGATTTTTGCTCATTTTGGGTTTAAGACCCTAATTCTTTCGTGTTCCCCGAAGAGCCAGCCGGACACCCCTCCGGCTGGTTTTTTGTGTTGTTTTTTTGTTACGCTCGCTGCTGTTCCCTTGGTTTTGCCAAGGGGCAGCGCAGTCGCCCCTGCGCAAGCAGGGGTCCATCTCGGGAAGAAAAAATATATTGTGCGTAAAGAAGTTTTCCTTGAGATTTTTTAGGCGAGAACGACCGGATTATTAAGATGGAGAGGACCAGAGATGGGTCCCCGCTTCTCGCCGCGCAGGCGCTGGCGCAGCGGGTCGGCGGGGATGACGACGGAGAGTTGGTTGTACAGGTTTTGCATTGCTGCCAGATATCCGAACGCGCCCAGCGTTCGGCAAGCGCGACTGCGCGTCGGCGCTCATGCGCCGCGCTCTCTGGGCCCATGCGCTAGCATGGGATCAGCCCGAGAGCGTAACAAAACAAAAAACCTACCTTTTGAAACTTCCCAATATGCCGCGGACGATGGCGCGGGTGAAAGTGCGCACGGCGGTTTTGGCGGCGGCCTCGCCAACCGATTGCCGGTTGGAGCGGCGGCGTTTTCTGGTGGTGCGGCGGGGTTTGGCTTTGGATTTTCTGGCCCGTTCGCGCTCTTTGGCTCTTTTCAGTTTTTCTTTTTCCGCCGCTGCTTTGCGCTCGGCCTTTTCGGCAGCTTCGGCGCGGGTTTCAGCTCTTGCTTTCAGGATTTCATAGGCCGATTTGCGATCTATTCTTTTGTCATATTTGCTGCCCATGAGCGAGCGGTCGAGGATTTCCTTGCGCTCTTTTTTGGTTAGCGGGCCCATGCGCGAAGAGGGCGGGCGGATCAGGGTTTGCTCAACCACGCCGGGTACGCCTTTTTTAAGCAGGGTCGATACCAAAGCTTCGCCAATGCCAAGCCGGGTGATGACTTCGCGGGTTTTGAATTTTGGATTGGGGCGGAAGGTATCGGCTGCAGCGCGGATAACTTTTTGCTCTTTGGGGGTAAAGGCGCGCAAGGCATGTTGCACCCGATTGCCCAATTGGCTGGACACTGAATCCGGCACATCGAGCGGGTTTTGTGAAACAAAATATATGCCAACCCCCTTGGAGCGAATAAGCCGCACCACTTGTTCGATTTTGTCCATCAAGGCGTCCGGGGCGTCTTTGAACAGGAGATGGGCTTCATCGAAGAAAAACACAAAGACCGGTTTTTCCGGATCGCCAATTTCCGGCAATTCCTCGAATAGTTCCGATAATAGCCATAGCAGAAAAGTTGCATAAAGCTTTGGCGTCATCATCAGCTTGTCGGCGGCGAGAATATTGATGATGCCGCGCCCTTCTTCGGTGACGCGCATGAAGTCGCGCAAATCAAGCGCCGGTTCGCCGAAAAATTTCTTGGCCCCTTGCGCTTCCAATTGCAAAAGCTTGCGTTGAATGGCCCCGACGCTGGCAGCAGAGACATTACCATATTCTGCGGACAGCTCTTTGCGGCGTTCGGCAATATTGACCATCAGGGCGCGCAAATCTTTCAAATCCAGCAATAGCATTTGCTCGTCATCGGCCAGTTTGAATGCGAGGGTTAAAACCCCTTCCTGGGTATCGTTTAAATTGAGCAGGCGCGATAACAGAAGCGGGCCCATTTCGGAAACGGTGGTGCGCAAGGGATGGCCCTGCACCCCGTGCAAATCCCAGAAGGTGACCGGAAAGCCGCCCATGGCGTAATCATCAAAGTCAATTTTTTCAGCCCGGGCAGCGAGAAAATCCTTCATCTCGCCGGCTTTGGCCATGCCGGCAATGTCGCCTTTCACATCGGCGATAAAAACCGGAACCCCCTGATTGGAAAATTCTTCTGCCATGATCTGTAAGGAGACGGTTTTACCCGTGCCGGTTGCACCAGCCACAAGGCCGTGGCGATTGGCATATTTCAAAGCGAGGCTGACCTTTTTGTCGCTTTTGCCGATAAAGATGGAAGGCTTTTCGTCCTTGGGCATGATAATTCCCCGTCTTTAATGCGTTTGCGTCTGCCCAGAGCCCGGTTTTGATGCCAATCAAAACCGGGCTCTTAAGTCTTTGTTTTTGAGCACTTCTTATCCGAAAACCGGCCTCATC
>JALSJA010000064.1 GCA_026989615.1 Parvularculaceae bacterium
TTCGCGCAATTGCTGATGATTGCGCCTTGTGGCTGCATGTTCCCACATGCGCACATTCATGGCCGGCGCCATCATCACCGGCTTGTCCGTGGCCAGCAGCGCCGTTGAGGCCAGATCATTGGCGAGCCCATTGGCAAGCTTGGCCATCAAGTCTGCCGTTGCCGGCGCCACAACCACAAGATCTGCCGAGCGGGATAATTCGATATGCCCCATCTCGGCCTCGTCTTTGAGATCGAAAAGATCTGTAAAACATGGCTCCCCCGACAGGCCGGCCACTGAAAGCGGGGTCACAAATTCAGCCCCGCCTCTGGTTAAAATGCCGCGCACGCCAATGCCCCGCCGCTTGAACTCTCTCATCAGTTCCAGCGCCTTATAGGCAGCAATACCGCCGCCAATCACAAGCAAGACAGACTTTTTGGACAATAAAAAATCCTTTTCCTAACGGGTGGGTGTAATTGGGGCATCTTACACCACTTAATGCCATATGGGGGGCTTTATAAGGCAAACCCGTTAAGAAAAGGAAGGCGCCATCACTGGCAGCCGGATCCCCCTCAAAATGAGGGAGTCAAGGCGACAGGCGAGGGAAAATTTTTGCGGAATTTCCCGCTTAAATTGTCCCCGGCGTTGCCGCCTTGTTAACCGCCCGGAAACAATCGAGCAAAAATACACCAAACAGAACCAGAAACCAGTTATCCGGCTCGGTGGTGGCGTAATTGGCATTGAAATAGCCAATCATGGCAAAGAACAGAGCAAAGCGCAGAGCAAAGGAAATGGTAAAGTTGAGTGCCTTCACTCGACGGCGCGCTGATTTTTCTTCGGCCGTTTCGCGCATCCAGGGTTTCCCGATTCGAGACACATCAGGCACAAATTCCTGATTGCGGCCCGGACCGCGCGAGGGCTTGGTCAATCGGCCACCTCTGGTGCCGACATAGAGCGTCTCGCTCATCTCGGCTGTATCTGCGACCATCTCCGCCTGTCTACTATCGCCATTAAAAGCATCATCATGCGGCACTTCATGGCGCAGAGGCAAAAACGGCATTCCCGACGGGATTGCCGCAGGCTGGGGTCTGAACGGTGTTCGCTTTCCAAAAGACATGGTTTAGCTCCTCCTCAGTAGCTTCCATGACTTCAAGTCTGGCAGGCAGATATTTCCGAAAACCTTAACCGATTGCTGGCATTTATAGAAAATCAATCGCCATATTGCCGCCGCAATTAAGTTCAACTTATTGATTTAGCTTGCAAAATCAGAAAGTGCGGTTTTTCATCGCTTTGGCTAATTGAGAAATAGTTTCCTCGGACAGTTTTATGCCGTCCTCGCCGACGAAAGAAACCGCCCGCTCGGCGGCATCGGCAAAATCGGGAAATTTGCGCGCCAGGCGAAACGCCGCCTGGGCCGAGCGCTGCACATCCTTGGCCAGTGCCACCGGCCCCATAAAGCCGTTAATATAGCCCCGCACCACCGGATCGGCGGTCTCCCACATATTGATTTGCGGATCGAGCGCCCGCGCCACTCCTTCCACCACCACCATGGTACGCTGAAGCAGCACCAGTTCCGGGCGCAAATGCATGTCAAAGATTTCAGTGACATCAAATAATTGTTGCAATACCCGCGACATATCCACGGTTGAGGAATCCTTGCCGAAGATCGGTTCGCCCACCGAACGCAAAGCCGTAGCAAAACTGTCCACGGAGTAAGAGGGATCAATATAGCCGGCATCAAAATGGGCTTTGGCCGCGCTATAATAATCGCGCTGTATGAAACCGAAAATAATTTCCGCAAAAACCTTGCGCGCCTGTTCGTCAAGGCGACCCATAATGCCAAAATCAATCAGCACCAAACGGCCCTTGTCATCAATGAGGACATTCCCCTGATGCATATCAGCGTGAAAAAACCCATGCTCCAAAGCTTGCGTCAGAAAGCTGCGCATCAGCCTTTGCGCCAGCGCCTTGCGGTCAAAACCTGCCGCATCAAGGGCCGCAAGGTCCGAAACCGGAATACCATCGACCCATTCTATAGTCAGTACACGACGGCTTGAATGCTCCCAGATAATTTCCGGCACATGGATTTGATCATCCCCCAACAGGTTTTCGCGCAGCTCCGAAGCCGCCCCCGCCTCCATGCGCAAATCCAGCTCTATATGGGCGGCATCAGCCAAGGTCTGAATGAATTTGACCGGTTCGGTGCGGCGCGTGGAGGGGAAAAAGAACTCCAGCGTTTTTGCTCCGCGTAAAAAGGCGCGAAATTCCAGCCGTGCTTTTTTTTCAATGTCCGGGCGCAATACTTTAACCGCCACCTGACGACCATCTTTGAGGCGGGCTTTATGCACTTGGGCAATAGAGGCTGCGGCAATCGCTTCTGAAAATTCTGTAAATAGCGCATCGATCGGCTTGCCAAGGGCCTGCTCGATTTCCTTGCGCGCTTCGGCTTCTGCAAAGGCCGGCATCCGGTCCTGCAATTCCCCAAGATCATCGGCCATTTCAAAACCGATAACATCCGGGCGGGTGGCTAAAAGCTGACCAAATTTCACATAGGCTGGCCCCTGCCCGCCAAGGGCCCGGGCCAGTCTTTGGCCGGGGCGCAAATCCTTGCCCCGCGCCCCAAGGCGCGACCACCAGCCCAAAAACCGCAAGGGCCAAGGCAGAGCGTCCGAATATTCCCGCGGCAATAGAGCATCATAGCGGGCAAGAATATGGGCCGCGCGGAACAGTCTGAAATAATCTGCAAAAAAGCCCAACATGGATTATAATTTCCACCCATAATGCAAGGCAGCAATGCCCCCGCTTAAATTCTCATAGGAGACCCGCGAAAACCCTGCCGTCGCAATACGGGTTGCAAAGGCGTCCTGTTTTGGGAAACGGCGAATGGATTCCACCAGATATTGATAGGATTGACGATCTTTGGCGACCACTTCGCCAAGGCGCGGAATGACATTGAAAGAATAGCTGTCGTAAATTTTCTGCATGGTCTCTATCACCGGATGGGAAAATTCAAGACAGACAAAACGCCCGCCGCGTTTCAGCACGCGATAAGCGTCTTCAAGAGCGCGATCCATATGGGTGACATTGCGAATACCAAAGCCGATCGTATAAGCATCAACCGTGTTTTCCGGCAGCGGCAGTTCTTCAGCATTGCCGCAGATACGAGTTATCTGGTCGCCAAACTTTTGCGCATCTTTGCGCGCAATTCCGGCCACCATCATTGCATGATTGATATCGCAAACCATGGCCCGGGCGGCCTCGCGCCCGCGCTCGGGGCGTTCGCCCGCCCGTTGCAAAAAGCCAATGGCAATATCGCCCGTGCCCCCGGCCACATCGAGCAGGACCTGCCCCGGTTGCGGGTTGAGACGATCCAGCAAAACCGATTTCCATATCCGGTGGACCCCGCCCGACATGAGATCATTCATCAGGTCGTAATTTCCAGCGACGGAATCAAACACCGCCCGCACCATGCCCTCTTTTTCAGGGGCTGGCACATCGCTAAAGCCGAAACTGGCGGTATTTTGGGGTTGGTCCGTCATCATGGCACTCTTTTAACGCTTAATGTCCTTACATATAGGGTTTTTTCCCGATAAATCCCTGTTGACGGGCAGCCATCATTTTGGCAGCATCTCATTCGCTGAAAAACTGAAATAAATCAAGCTATTGGCATGAAATTCGGCCTCTTTCGCCGGTCAAATCATGGCTTTGGGTCTGCAAAATCCATATAACGGGAAAAGAAGGGGATAATCCGATGATCAAATCCGAACTGGTTGAAAAGCTCGCTAATGACAATCCGCAGCTTTTTGCCCGGGATATCGAGAAAATCGTCAATACCGTATTTGATGAAATTGCCGCGGCGCTGGCTGAAGGCAATCGTGTGGAATTGCGCGGCTTTGGCGCTTTTTCCGTAAAACATCGCGCCGCCCGCCTTGGCCGCAATCCCCGCACCGGCGAGGCGGTTGCCATTGATGAAAAATGGACCCCGTTTTTCAAGGCCGGCAAGGAAATGCGCGAGCGTCTCAATCGCAAACCCCCGCAGACCGATAATCAAGATAGCGATAATGTCGTAGATGTGAAGTTCTAGGGCCTATTTTCGTTTTGATGGAATCAAAACCGGGCTCTAGGTCTTTGTTTTTGAGCACTTCTTATCCGAAAACCGGCCTCATCCTGAGCTTGTCGAAGGACCCACTTTTCGCAGAAGTGCTCTGAGCTTGCATTTGTTTGCTTGCCCCCCGCCACGGGCCTTCACTGGAATTTAACCATAAAGGGGCTTAAATAACCCTTATGGGAAAGTTCTTTTCATCCATCATCACTTTTGTTCTTGGCGGGCTATTGCTGTTGTTCATGGTCGCCAATCGCACTCCTGTGCGTCTCGGCCTTGATCCGTTCAATGCAGAAAACCCCGCCGTCGCTTTACCCTTTACCATGCCTTTATGGGCGGCTTTATTTGCAACGCTTTTCCTCGGCTATTTTCTCGGCGCTTTTGGCATGTGGCTGTCCGGCAGCAAGACACGGCAAAAACTATCGCGCCAGAAAAAAGAGCTGAAACAGGTGAAGCAGGAATTATCCGCAGCCCTGCAGGCGCAGGAAAACAATGCCGGGGACGAAAAAATTCCCCCTGCCCCTAGAGATTAGGTTCAAAGGGTTTTTGCAGTTGGCAGAGCAGCATATAAAAATTTGTGGCATCACCACACAGGGCACGATGAAGGCCGTCAGCGATTTTGGGGCGGACCTTATCGGCTATGTGTTTTATGATAAAAGCCCGCGTTCTTTATCTCGCCATGGTGCCGCCCGGCTCATCGCCAAGCAAAGCCCAAAGCTAAAATCCATTGGCCTGTTTGTA
>JALSJA010000065.1 GCA_026989615.1 Parvularculaceae bacterium
ATTGCGCGCTTTGCTGAAGCGCGGGGAAGAGCCGGTGCATCGTCATGTGCGCCTGCCGCGGGAAATGTTTGACGAGCGATATAATTCGCGGGGGCGTGAAGCGGGCTTGCGGGTGGAAATGGCGCGAATTGAACAGGCCATTGAACAGGATTTTACCGGGATTGAAATTGGCTCGCTGATTGGGGGGGAAGAAAAATTTTCCGGGCCGGTCTCGGATTTGTGCAATCCTGCCGGGGCGGGGGGGCTTTCCGGGCACTGGCACGGGGCGCGGAAAGATGATGTGGCGGCAGCCTTTGCTATTGCGCAAAGGGCTTATGGGGATTGGAATGGCAAAGCTGTTGGCGAGCGGGCGGAGATTTTGCGCCGCTTTGCGGATTTGCTGGAAGGCGAACAGGATCGTTTTTTGGGATTGCTGACCCGCGAGGCCGGGAAAACCTTTGATGACGGTATTGCGGAAATTCGCGAGGCGGTGGATTTTTGTCGCTATTATGCGAGCAAGGCAGAAGAACTGGCAGGGCAGGGCGGGCTATTGCCGGGGCCGGTGGGGGAGCGCAATCAATTGCAATTTTCCGGGCGCGGGGTTTTTGTCTGTATCAGCCCGTGGAATTTTCCCTTGGCGATTTTTCTCGGGCAGGTCTCGGCGGCTTTGGTGACAGGGAATTGCGTTATCGCCAAGCCCGCGGAGCAAACGCCTTTCATCGCCCATGAAGCGATTAAATTATTTTACAAGGCCGGTCTGCCGCAAGAGGTTTGTGCCCTTGTTTTGGGTGATGGGGAAATTGGCGGCTGGTTGACCGGACACGGTAAAACTGCCGGGGTTGTGTTTACCGGATCGACGCAAGTGGCGAAGATCATCAATCGCGCATTGGCGGCCAAAGACGGGGCGATAGTGCCTCTGATTGCCGAGACCGGCGGCATAAATGCCATGATTGTTGATTCAACGGCGCTGCCGGAACAGGTGACCGATGATGTGATTGCTTCGGCGTTCAAATCGGCGGGGCAGAGATGCTCGGCCCTGCGGCTTTTGTTTTTGCAGGAAGATATTGCCGATGATGTTTTGCACATGATTATTGGCGCGGCCAAGGAATTGGTGATTGGCGATCCGGCAAAGCCGTCAACCGATGTGGGGCCGGTGATTGATGAACAAGCCCGCGCGGGATTGCTGGCGCATATTGCCGCCATGGAAAGCCAGGGTCGGGTGGTCTATCGGGGGCAAGTGCCGGAGGATCTGGGCGGGACTTTTGTGGCACCGACAATTATTGAATTGGATGATCCGGCAAAGCTGACCCGGGAAGCTTTTGGGCCTGTGCTGCATGTGGTGCGGTGGCAGGCCAAGGAATTGGACAAGGCGATTGCGGCGATCAATGAAAAAGGGTTTGGATTGACCTTTGGTTTGCATTCGCGCCTTGAAAATCTGGAAGCTTATGTGGTGCCGCGCCTGCATGCGGGTAATATTTATGTCAATCGCAACACAGTTGGGGCGGTGGTCGGGGTGCAGCCCTTTGGCGGCATGGGGCTGTCCGGCACCGGGCCGAAAGCCGGAGGGCCTTTATATTTGACCCGCTTTGTGGGGGAAAAAACCGTAACCGTAAATACGGCGGCTGCGGGAGGTAATGCATCTTTGATTGCTATGGAGGATTAAGGGGGCTGGCTTCCTTTTTTGCTAGACCGTGGCCCCCCGCCCTGTCGGGCACCTCCCCCGTTTCACGGGGGAGGAAGAGTGTTGTGGATTCATTTTCTTGTATTGGTATGGGCCATGGCGAGATAGGCATCTGATTGCATTTCTTGCAAGCGCGAGGCGGTGCGGGCAAATTCAAAAGCGCCATCGCCTTGCGGGTATAATGCGTCAATCGGCGCGTCGGCACTGCAGACAAATTTTGTTTTGGCTTCGTAAAGGGCGTCGATCAGGGTTACGAAACGTTTGGCCTCATTGCGCATTTCCGGGGATAGTTTGGGAATGTCATCCATGAACAAGGTGGCGAAATTGGCCGCAATGGCAAGATAATCCTCAGCACCAAGATTGCTTTTGCATAGCGTTTGAAAGCTGGTTCGGGCGGCGCCGCGGGCGGTGCGGTTTAATGTTAATTCGCGTCCGCGCACCGAAAGCATTTTTGGTCTTTCCTGTGCGCCGGTGATGACCCGCGCCCAAGCCTTGTCCATGGCGGCGCGGCTTTGTTGGTTCAAGGGGTGATAATAAACCGGATTGCCGGAGAGCTGGTCGAGGCGATAATCCTGCGCCGATTGCAGGTGAAAAATATCAAGCTGTTGCTTGAGCAAGGCGATGAAGGGTTCGAATAATTGGCGGTTGATACCGTCCTTGTAAAGATCATCCGGATGGCGGTTGGAGGTGGCGACAATCGTGACCCCATGGTCAAACAAAGCCTCAAACAAGCGGCCCAGAATCATTGCATCGGTGATGTCGCTAACCTGAAATTCGTCAAAACATAAAAGTCGGGCGCTGGAAGCAATTTGCTTGGCCACATGGGGGATCGGGTCATCAAGGGGGGCGCTTTTGTCCCGGAAAGGTAGTTTTTTGCGCGCCTTGTCCGGCAGGCTGCGCCATTGGGCAATTTGGGCATGGGTTTCGATCATAAAGGCGTGAAAATGGACCCGGCGTTTTTTGGCCAGAGGGGTGTTGTTGTAGAACAAATCCATCAGCAGGCTTTTGCCACGACCAACCCCGCCCCAGAGATAAACGCCTTCCGGCATTGCGGACTTTGCCCAGAAGGGTAATGGCTTTGGCGGTTTTAACAATGCTCCGTGCAAAAGATCGAGGCGGCGGGCCGCTTCGTCCTGTGCCGCATCGGGTTGCAAATCGCCTTTGGCGATGAGCGCTTTATATCTGGCGTAGGGGCCCCTCATATTTTTACTATATCCGGCCATTTTGTTTCTGGCTACAAGGGGGTTATGACATTCGAATAGCAAGAAAAGGTTCATATCAGGAAAGGGTTTACGGGGATGATGGTTACGCTTGGGGATATTGAGGCGGCGGTCCGTCGCATTGGGCCATTGATTACCCGTACGCCCTTGCTGGAAAATCCGGTGGTCAATGAGCGCCTGCAGGGGCGCTTGCTCATCAAGGCGGAGAATTTACAAAAAACCGGCTCGTTTAAAATTCGCGGGGCATCAAGCCGTATCAGTGCGCTGAGCGATGTCGAGCGGGGCCGAGGGGTGGTGGCTTTTTCTTCCGGCAATCATGCCCAAGGGGTGGCGCTGGCGGCAAAATATTTCGGTGTCGCGGCGACGATTGTCATGCCGGAAGATGCGCCCAAAGCAAAAATTGAGGGCACGCGATCCCATGGGGCGGATGTTGTGCTTTATGACCGGGTCCGGGAATCCCGCGAGGAAATTGCGCAAAATATTGCCGCAGAGACAGGAGCGATTTTGGTGCCGCCTTTCGAGGACCCCTTTATCATTGCCGGGCAAGGCAGTTGCGGGCTGGAAATTGCCGAGCAGGCAAAAGCGATGCAGGCCGAGCTTGATTTGTTTGTAACGCCAACATCGGGCGGTGGTCTGGCCTCGGGTTGCGGGATTGCCTTGAAGGCTTTGTCGCCGGCGACCACGCTGATGGTTGCGGAGCCGGAGGATTTTGATGACATGAAGCGATCGCTGGAAACAGGGGAGCGCTGCCAGATTGAAGCCGGGGTCCAATCTATTTGTGATGCGCTATTATTGCCGACACCGGGGGAAAAGGCCTTTTCCATTATAAAAGGGCTTGGGTTTTCGGGATTGGCGGTGAGCGATGCTGATGTGCGCTCGGCCATGGGGGTGGCGTTTCGCGATTATAAAATCGTGGTCGAGCCGGGGGGCGCGGTGGCGCTGGCGGCAATCTTGTCTGGCAAGGTGGATGTGAGAGGAAAGACGGTTTGCGTTATCACCACCGGGGGCAATGTGGATGCGAAAACATTTGCGGAAATTATTGGTGCGGGGGATTAGCGCCTATTTTCGTTTTGATTCCATCAAAACCGAAAAGGCTCTAATTGTTGATTATTCTTCGGGTTTTAGGGGGACGCCGTAAAGTTCGAGGCGGTGATCTACCAGCTTGAAGCCATGTTCCTCGGCAATGCGTTGTTGCAGTTTTTCAATTTCTTCACTGACAAATTCGATCACTTCGCCGGTTTTCAGATTGATCAGATGATCGTGATGTTCGTCGGTTGCCTCTTCATAGCGGGAGCGGCCATCATTGAAGTCATGACGCTGGACGACACCGGATTCTTCGAACAGGCGCATGGTGCGGTAGACGGTGGCGATGGAGATGCGGTCATCTATTTCAATGGCGCGGCGGTGAATCTCTTCCACATCCGGGTGATCATCGGCCATGGACATGACCCGCGCAATTATCCGACGTTGTTCGGTCATGCGCATGCCTTTTTCCGCGCAAATTTTTTCCAGCTTATCCATGGCACCACTCCAATCATGCTCGGAGCCTTTTCGGTTTTGATGCCGATCAAAACCGGGCTCTTAAGTCTTTGTTGTTGAGCACTTCTTATCCGAAAACCGGCCTCATCCTGAGCTTGCCGAAGGACCCACTTTTCGCAGAAGTGCTCTAGAAACGCTCTAATAATGATAATCTCTATATGAAGAGGTTGTAGCCGCTCGACAAGATGGGTTGATATGATTTGGATCAACTTCTGTGCAGGCCAAGCCTTGAGGGGCAGGGCTAGAGGGATTTGGCCATAAGCATCCCGTCACTGCCATCCTTATAGTAATCTGGGCGATTTCCGCATTCCATGAAGCCGAAATGGTCATAAAGGGCTATGGCCGGGTGGTTTTTGCGGGAGACATCCAGAAACAGATGGGTGATATTCTGCGCGCTTAG
>JALSJA010000066.1 GCA_026989615.1 Parvularculaceae bacterium
CGCGAAAGCTGATGGTCTCCGGGTCAAAGATAATTTCTATGGTTTCGGCATGGCCGGTCTGGCCGGTCTTGACGGTCTCATAGACCGGGTTTTCGCTATCGCCCCCGCAATAGCCGACCCTTGTGGTCAATATGCCGTCATGGCGGCGCAGCAAGTCCTGCATGCCCCAGAAACAGCCACCCGCCAGCAAAGCCCGCTCTTTTGTCGTCGTATTCGCCATTTTTCCAACCCGCTTATGGTCTGACCCAATCTATAAGCCTCTCTATAAGCTTCTGGCCGAAATGCGGCAAGCAGCAGCCCTTCACAAGTCTTGGCGTTAACCGCTCTTTCAGGCATAAGCGTCACATTAACGAAACAAGATAGCGCAAGGCCGCGAAGGATGATGCCCAATGACCATATATCTGCATCAGGGAGATTTACCCGAAGACGTTGAATTTAGCGGATCGGTGGCGGTTGATAGTGAGACCATGGGGCTTAACCCCTTGCGCGATAATCTCTGCCTGGTGCAGCTTTCCGCCGGCGATGGTGATGCCCATCTGGTGCAGCTTGATCGCTCCTCTTATGTGGCCCCCAATCTCAAGCGCCTGCTGGAAGACCGGTCGCTATTGAAGATTTTTCACTTTGCCCGCTTTGATATTGCGGTTTTCCAATATTGGCTGGGGGCAGAGACAGGGCCGATCTATTGCACCAAAATTGCCTCCAAACTGTGCCGCACCTATACTGACCGCCATGGGTTGAAAGATGTGGTCCGGGAATTGGCTGATGTGGAGATTTCCAAACAGCAGCAATCCTCTGACTGGGGGGCGGATGATTTAAGCGAGGCGCAAAAAAACTATGCGGCCAGCGATGTGCTTTATCTTCACAAGGTAAAACAGGGGCTGGACGCGATGTTGGCGCGTGAAGGCCGTCTCGATTTGGCACAGGCCTGTTTTGATTTTCTTCCGGTGCGGGCCGCTCTCGACCTTGAAGGGTGGCCGGAAACGGACATTTTCTCACATTCGTGACCAATTGCTCATAAATTGCCATGGATTTGTCTGTGAATCACCCTTTTT
Source organism: Parvularculaceae bacterium (assembly GCA_026989615.1). Lineage (GTDB taxonomy): Bacteria > Pseudomonadota > Alphaproteobacteria > Caulobacterales > Parvularculaceae > S012-90. The sequence goes on from JALSJA010000066.1 coordinate 1,053, forward strand.
CGGGCTGAAATAAAATGCAATAAAGCGTTAGAATTCCATAAGTTCATGAAGATCGGACGAAACCCATCTATGATCCGCCGCCTGAAATTACTTCATCGCCGCCTGACCAAGCCAGAGCCAAGCCTTTTGCGCCTGTCTGAAGATGCGGCCAGGCGCCATAGCAGGATTGTGCGCATGGCGCGGATTGCCTTGCCCGCCCTTACATTGGGCCTTGTTTTTGTCTTTGCTTTCTCCGCTTCTCCGGCGGCTGTGGATGAAAGCTTTGCCGAGCAATTTGCCTATCTCGACAAGCCGAGCCGGGATATGCAAATGGATCAGCCGCGCTATTCCGGACAGGACAAAAAGGGGCGTCTTTATGAAATATCGGCGGACAAAGCGCGCCAGAATGTCAATAATCCTGATCTGGTCTTTCTCGACAGCCTGAACGGTATTCGTAATCCCGATGGCACGGACCAGATGGAGGTGACGGCGGAGACCGGGCTTTATCGCACCGATGCCCAGCAGCTGGATCTCGAAACCAATGTGGAATTGCGGCGCGGTATTGGCGGGCAGGACTATGTGGTGACCACCAGCGCTGCCAAGGTTGAACTGTCTGACAGGACATTGGTTTCGGAAGCGGGTATAAGCGGGGTCAGCAAGGACGGCTCTTTTACGGCGGAAAAAATGACAGTCTATCAGGATGAGGGTAGAGTGGTTCTGGAAGATGTGCGGATGCGCTTTGAGCGCAAAGACGGCGCGGAAGAGAAAAATAAAATATCGTCGGATGAAACCGAGTGATTGTCTAATGTTGATCTAAATCCAGAGGGGTTTTGGGGTATCGATATGGGAAAAACCGAAAACAGAGCAAAATGGTCCGGGCGGGTCATCGGGGTGCTTTTGACCCTTATTCTGATACCGGGGGCAGCACTGGCGCAATTAAACAGTCAAAGCGATGCACCTTTGGAGATTTCCAGCGAGCATTTCGAGGCTATCGAGGGACAGAATTTTGTCACCTGGACCGGTAATGTCCATGCTGTACAGGGGGATGTGGTTTTGACAGCGCCCAAGCTGGTTGCTTATCAGGATGAAAATGGCGATCCGGAAAAAATCATTGCCACTGGTGGCATGCGCTATTCCAGCAAGGAGGCAAAAATCTCCGGCAAGAAAATGGTTTATGACGCCAAAACCGATATTATCACCGTGACGGGCAATGTGGTTGTTATTCAGGGTGAACAGGTGATGTCCGGCCATAAGCTGGTTTATAATCTGGCGACAGGCAGTTTGGTGTTTTCCGGCGAGGGAAAGCAAAGGGTGCGCGGGATATTCTATTCCAACGACAAGCCGGCAAAGAAAACTTCGGGCTGATAAAGGCCAGTTGTTTCTGGCATGACTGGCAAAAATGACAGATAAAAGCCGAAGGGCATGTATGAGGCCTCGCCGGATAAAGAGAGAGCAAAAGGTTTTTCGTGAATAAGCCGTCGATTCTTACGATTAAAAAGCGCAAGCCCATCAATGGCAAAGTGCCTGAAAAAGGACTTGCGGCTGTGGGCCTGTGCAAAACCTATAATCGTCGGGCGGTGGTCAAGGATGTCAGCCTCAATGTGCAGCGTGGTGAGGTGGTTGGTCTGCTCGGTCCCAATGGGGCTGGTAAAACCACATGCTTTTATATGATGACCGGATTGGTGCCGAGTGATGAAGGGGCGATCTTCATTGACGGTTTTGAGGTAACAGAATTGCCCATGTATCAGCGGGCCCGTTTGGGGGTCGGCTATTTGCCGCAAGAGCCATCGATTTTTCGCGGCATGACCGTTGAAGACAATTTGCGCGCTGTCATCGAGCTGGCCCATAAAGGCCGCAAGCGGCAGACAGAAGTTATGGAATCCTTAACGGAAGAGTTCCGCATTACCCATTTGTTAAAGACTTCGGCGGTGGCGCTGTCTGGCGGGGAACGGCGGCGTCTGGAAATCGCCCGCGCTTTGGCCACGGGGCCCGATTTCATGCTGCTGGATGAGCCCTTTGCCGGCATTGATCCGCTGGCCATTGCCGACATTCGTGATCTTGTGGCGACTTTGAAAATTCGTGGAATTGGCGTTCTCATAACCGACCATAATGTGCGCGAAACCCTCGATATTATTGATCGGGCCTATATTATCCATCAGGGCGAGGTGTTGTCGGAAGGTTCCACGGACGAAATAATTGGCAATGAAGAAGTGCGCCGCGTTTATCTTGGGGAAACTTTCCAGTTGTAGACTGCCTTTTCACGGTTAATCGAGACCCCGGCAATAGAATCGGGGCGAGAATGAAAAGGCATGTAAAAGGTGACATTGTTTCCTAAACTGGATATGCGTCAGGGCCAGCAATTGGTGATGACGCCGCAATTGCAGCAGGCGATCAAATTGCTGCAATTGACCAATCTTGAATTGGCTGAATTTGTCGAAGAACAGCTAAAAGAAAATCCCTTTTTGGAACGCGATGAAAGCGAGCGTGCACCGCAACGCGGCGACGGGGTTGTTGAAAAGCCTGCGGACGAGCCCCACGAAAAAGAGCTGAATATCAAGGAAGCGCCAGCGGAAGCCACAGCGGTGGTTGAAGATTATGAACATATGAGCGGGGATACATCGCCAGCTGAAATGCAGCAAAGCGCATCTTCCGGTGAGGGCCTTTCAGCTACCGATTGGACAAATAATTCTAACGCGCCGCGCAGTGGCGGGGAAGATTTTGACCCCCATGCAAATTTGACCCGCGAGAAATCCCTGCCGGAATTTCTGATTGAACAATTACATCTGGCAACCACAGATGCGGCCGATTTAATGACCGGGGCATTTCTGATTGATTTGATTGATGAGGCTGGATATTTGCGCGCCACAACTGACCAGGTGGCGGACCAGCTGGGTTTGTCTGAGCCGGAAGTGGAAAAAGTAATTTCACTCATCCAGTCTTTCGAGCCAGCCGGTGTTGGCGCACGGAGCTTGGCGGAGTGTCTGGCCATTCAATTGCGTGAGAAAGGCCGTCTTAGCGAGACCATGCAAGGTCTGCTGGACAATATTGATTTGCTGGGCAGTGCCAATCTTGTGAAGTTGCGCAAGAAAATTGGCGTTCGTGACGAAGACTTGCGTGCGTTAATTGCCGAGATTAGGTCGCTAACGCCCAAGCCCGGTCTTGCTTTTGGTCATATGGATGTGCAGATTGTCGTGCCGGATGTGTTTGTGCATCAGGCCGATGATGGGGGTTGGAAGGTTGAGCTGAATAGCGAAACCCTGCCCCGGGTGATTGCCAATCAGAAATATTTTGCCAAGCTTTCTTCTTCTTGCGCTGTCGATGAAGACAGGTCCTATTTGAAAGAACAGATTGCCAATGCCAACTGGCTGGTGAAAAGTCTGGACCAGCGGGCAAAAACAATTTTGCGGGTGGCTATGGAATTGGTGCGCCAGCAGGATGCGTTTTTTATTCATGGGGTGCGTTATCTGAAGCCGCTAAATTTAAAAGCGGTGGCCAATGCTATCGAGATGCATGAATCAACGGTTTCGCGTGTCACATCGAATAAATATTTATCGACACCGCGCGGTGTGTTCGAAATGAAATATTTTTTCACCGCGTCCATCGGCACGACAGCCGGCGGGCATAGCCATTCTGCCGAAGCTGTACGTCAGCGCATAAAGGAATTGATTGAAGCCGAAACTATTGATTCGGTTTTGTCGGATGATCGTCTGGTGGAAATTCTTAAAGAAGAAAATATCAATATTGCCCG